>JALTBU010000001.1 GCA_027008345.1 Nautiliaceae bacterium
TTACAAACAAGCTTTCATATAATTCTTTTATATTTACCCTCTTTACTGATACTCTCCTTCTCATACTATGATTTTAAACTTTTTTTGCTTTTTTTTCAAACACTCTCAGTTCAATTTCAGCCTGTTCTTTGGATATTGCCTGATAAACTTTTTTTAAATCTTTCATAAACTCTTTTTGGTTTTTGGAAGCCACATATTTTAAAGAATTTCTAATTTGATGAATAATACATAACTGAACTTCCGTATTTGGATATATAGAATTTATTGCTTCAGGAAATCCTTTTAAACCATCTATACTTGCAATTAATATATCTTTTACTCCTCTGTTGCTTAAATCGGTTAAAACCTGAAGCCAAAAATTTGCTCCTTCACTTTCATTTAGATAAAGTCCCAATATTTCTTTTTTTCCCTCTGATATTAATACCTAAAATTGTATAAACTGCTTTACTTACATATTTACCATCTTCTTTAATTTTATAATGAATGGCATCCATAAAAACAAACGGATATATACTCTTCTCTAATGGTCTTGATTGCCACTCTTTTACTTTGGATATAATTTTATCTGTTATTGTATTGATTGTAGCTGTTGAAATTGATATTTGATATATTTCTTTTATATGTGACTGTATATCCTTGTAGCTCATTCCAAGCGCATATAATGATAAAATCTTTTCTTCTATTTCATCACTTATTGTTGTTTGATGTTTTTTTACTATTTGGGGTTCAAAATTTCCAACTCTATCTCTTGGGGTAGCAAGTTCAAATTCTCCGCTTGTGGATTTAACTGTTTTTCTGTTGTAACCGTTTCTTCTGTTTCTTTTACCCTGTAAAACTTCATCTGCAATGTGGGATTCAATTTCTGCTTCAAGTGCAGCTTCTACTAATTCTTTTACTAATGGGGCTAATACTCCATCTTTTCCACCTATCTTTTTACCTGCCAATAACTCTTTTACTGCTTTGTCAAAATCAAATCTTTCCATGTCAGTCCTTTCATTTTCATTATTTTACCTTGACTGACACGGAATTTCTAAGAGTCTTAAAAAG
>JALTBU010000002.1 GCA_027008345.1 Nautiliaceae bacterium
CCTTCATTAATTATCGGAGTAAATTCACCTTCTTTTGTATTTTTTAATAAATAAAGTTTATCAAGTGGTAATTCATTCCATTTATAAATTTTTGTTTCACTTGTTATGTTTTTATCAGTAAAAAATGGATTATTATATAAAGTTTTTAAAATTTCAGGGTTTTTTGAAGAATATTTAACAACTTGAATCGTATCAAATATACTGAATTCATTTTTGTGAGAATTATAATAATTTTTAATTTCTTCAGGAGTGATTTTTAATTTTGCATTTACTATGCTTGCAAAAAGTTTTTGTTTTAATAGATTTTGTTTTATTTTATTTCTAAATTTTTTATAATCTCCTCTTTGTATTAAAATATTTTTAAATTCAAATAAAGTCAAATTATTTCTTTTAGCAATTTTATCCATTGCTTCATCTACTTCAAAATCATCAACATTTATATCTCTTTTTTTAATTTCGCTTTCAATTAATTTTTGATCTATTAAATAATTTAATGTCTTATTTGAAGGAATATTTAACAGTTTTGAAGTAATTTGTATATCATAAGATGTAATTGGTTCACCATTTACGCTTGCCACTACTTTATCAACTATTTTTGCATTTAATGAAAATACAAATAAAAAAGCTAAAAATAATTTTTTCATAAATTCCCTTTTTAAAGGGAATTATATCAAAGAAGAGAAAAAAGGTTATTTAGAAGCAGCTTCTTTAAGTGCTGAAAGTGCTGCTTCATAATTTGGCTCTTCTGTAATTTCAGGAACAAGTTCTTTATATGCTACTTTCCCGTCTTTCCCAATTACAAAAATTGCTCTTGCGCTAAGACCTCTAAGCGGTCCTTCTGCAATTAAAGTTCCGTATTGGGTTGAAAAACATTTTTCTCTGTAATCACTAAGTACTTGAAGATTTTCAACACCTTCAGTTGAGCAAAATCTTTTTGCTGCAAAAGGTAAATCCATAGAAACTACACAAACTGACGCATTTTCAACTTTTGCAGCTTCTTCGTTAAATTTTCTTGTTTCAGTTGCACATACAGGTGTATCAAGACTTGGAACTGCAATAATTAATTGAGCTTTATCACCTGCTCCACCAATAGTTATTTCTTCAAGTGCAGTATTAGGAAGAGTTACAACTGGTGCTGTATCTCCTACATTTACTTGATTTCCATAAAGTGCTACATCATTTCCTTTTAATTTTGTTGTTACTGGCATTTAAGCTCCTTTTTTTATTTAGTATATCAATTAAATAATTAAAAAGAGATTAAATTTATCTTTTTTTATATGTAATGTTACAAAATTACACAATATTTTTTATAAAAGCATCAAATGTATTTTTCACTTTCCCTTTAAAATAAAGCCTATTGTTACGAATAGTAATAGTGAGTTCCTCCCCACTTTTTGGATAAACTTTTACACTCTCCCCTATAAATCCCTCTTCTCTTGCCTTTAAGAAACTTGCGCACATTCCTGTACCACAAGCAAGAGTTTCATCTTCAACACCTCTTTCATACGTTCTAACATAAAGTTTACCATCTTTAACCTCGGCAACATTCACATTTGCATTATGTTTATATCTAAGATTCCTGCATTCATCTACATTAAAATTTTCAATATTGTCAATTTTTACCAAATGGGGAACTCCCGTATCAAAAAGACTCCAATCTTCATAATCCCCTATTCTTTTATGAGGTGTAAGCTGAGATTCCACTATATCTTCATCAACCTCAGCTTCTATAACACCTGCTAAGGTTAAAAATTTCATTTTTTTAGGAGCTAAATTATTTACATATGCATAATGAGCGGCTGCCCTACTCCCGTTTCCACACATTTCAGCTTCACTTCCATCAGCATTATAAAACTGCCACTCAAAATCATACTCATTATGAGGCAGTATAACAATAAGCCCGTCTGCCCCCACTCCATTAAATCTGTCGCATAGTTTTTTTGCTAAATTACTTCTGTCTTCTTTTTTAAATGTATGAAAAATTACAAAATCATTACCGCTTGCAGAATATTTAGAAACTGTCATAGCTTACCTTTTTTAGTTATAATTATAATAAAAAAGGCAAAATAATGATTTTAATAGCAGGTCCTTGCGTGATTGAAAGCAAAGAGCAGATTTTTAAAATAGCTGAATATCTAAAACCTTACAGTGAAAAATATGATTTTTATTTTAAAGCAAGTTACGACAAGGCAAACAGAACATCACTTGATTCTTACAGAGGTCCTGGAATTGATAAAGGACTTGAAATCTTAAATGAAGTAAAAGAAAAATTCGGATATAAACTTTTAACTGATGTGCATGAAACATGGCAGGTTAAAAAAGCTGCTGAGGTTGTGGATGTTCTTCAAATCCCGGCATTTTTGTGCCGTCAAACAGATTTATTAGTAGAAGCGGCTAAAACTGACAAAATTGTAAATATCAAAAAGGGTCAGTTTATGAACCCTGCTGATATGAAATATTCTGTACTTAAAGTACTTAAAACAAGAGGCTGTAATAAAGTAAGTTATGAAAATGCAAAAAAACATGGTGTTTGGCTAACTGAAAGAGGCACAACATTTGGATATGGTAATTTAGTGGTTGATATGAGAAGTTTGGTTATTATGAGAGAATTTGCACCAGTTATATTTGATGCTACTCACAGCGTTCAAATGCCAGGGGGTGCCGGTGGAAAAAGCAGCGGTAAAAGAGAATTTGTACCATTCCTAAGCAAAGCTGCAGCTGCTGTGGGAATTGACGGATTTTTCTTTGAAACACACTACAATCCTGATGAGGCTTTGAGTGATGGTCCAAATATGATAACACCTGATATGCTTGAAGATATTTTAAAAGATGTTGATTGTATAAATAAATGTCAAAAAGGAGAATAAATGCATATAATTGAAGGAAATTTAAAACTTGAAGGAAATGAAAAAGTTGCAATAATAGCAAGCAGATTTAATCATCTTATAACTGATAGACTTATTGAAGGTGCAAAAGATGCATTTGTAAGAAACGGAGGAAATGAAAAAAATTTAGATCTTATATTAGTACCTGGAGCATTTGAGATTCCTTTTGCACTAAAAAGAGCGCTTAAAAAAGATATATATGACGGAATTGTATGTCTTGGTGCAGTAATTAGAGGAGCGACGCCTCATTTTGATTATGTGGCTGCTGAAGCTACAAAAGGAATAGCAAATACAACTTTGAATTTTGATACACCTGTTACATTTGGTTTACTTACTACTGATACAATTGAACAGGCAATTGAAAGAGCGGGAACTAAAGCCGGGAATAAAGGTTTTGAAGCAATGACAGGCCTTATTGAAATGATTAATCTTTATAAAGAGTTATGAAATTTAAATTTGATTTAAAAGACAAACTTGATTTAGCCATAATAATCACCTTTATTATTTGGGTGATTACTGGTGCTTTTTTGAGATTTTTTAAATATTTTTTTACACCTGTGGAACTGGAAAAAATTACACTGATTTTAATACCAGAAACACTTATCCTTTTAGGATTGATTTTATATAAAATATGGAGGTTAGTATAATGGCGACAATTACACACGCAAGAGAAGCAGTCGTTCAGACACTTTATGCTCAAGACCTAGGAAATGACAAAGCTGTTGAGCAGTTTGAAGAACTTCTAAAAGAAAAAAAAATAAGAAATAAAAAAGCAGAATTTGCAAAAGAGCTTTTAAAAGGCGTTCTTGAGCATAAAGATGAAATAGACAAAATAATTAAAGAGCATTTAATTGACTGGGATTTTGACAGACTAGATAAAATTGATAAACAAATTTTAAGAGTTGGAGTATATGAACTTAAATATACAGATACACCATTTCAAATAATCATAGATGAAGCTGTAAAAATAGCTAAAAATTTCTCAGAAGACAAAGCAAAAAGTTTTATTAACGGTATACTTGACAGAGTTGCAAAAGAAGTAAGGGATTAATCCCCTACTTTAAAATTTCAGGTTTAAATTCATCAATAAGTTTGTTTTTATCTGTTTTTAATAGATCTTTTTTAACGATTCTGAATATTTTATCTTTGTTTTTAACTTTTGCCAAAACATCATCGGCTATTGTTTGTGGAAGTGAGAGAAATACTTTTTTATCCCCTAATTCGTCAATAAGCATATCAATATCTTCTGCTACACACTTTACTGCTTCTTTATATATTTCATCTTTGAGATTGTGTTTTTCCCCACTTGCAGCTCTATTTAAAAATCCAGCTTTTTTTACACCTTCATCAAGCCCTGTTATTAAATCATTTAGTTTTTTATGAGCTTCCACAATATCAATAGCTTTTATCAAATCAAGTTTTACCTCATTTGGTTTAAGTCCAGCTTCTGCTTCAGGAGTTCTTGGATTCGCTTTGTAAGCTTTAATTTCTCCAAGAGATGCAACAATTACTAAATCACCTACTTTCATTTTATCTCCTTTTTTCTTATTATAACTTAAAATTTAGGCAAATGAAAATCTTTTTTTATAGCATATAGCCTTAATATAATTCCTATAATAAATACAAAAAACATTGAAAAATAATTAATAGTAAAAAAATATAAAGTTATAGCGATTATAATAGAAATACTCGCATAAAAACTTCTATTTAAAAAAAAAGGTATTTCATTTATCAAAATATCTCTAATCATTCCTCCGCCTACAGCCGTAATCATTGAAAGAAATGCAACACCAAAAATATTAAAACCTGCATTAATTCCAATAATTGCCCCTGAAATCGAAAAAGAAACCAGTCCAATTGTATCACTTAAAATATAAATAAATTTATTTTCTATTTCTTTTTTGTGAATTTTAAAATAATTTGCAACTATAATAACAATCAAAACCGTTAAACCCGGATAAATATTTGAAAAGGCAAAAATTGCCCTTCCCGCTACAATATCTCTTAATACCCCTCCTCCAAGGGCTGTAAGGTATGAACTTATTAAAACACCTAAAATATCAAGATTTTTTCTTGCGCCTATAATAAATCCACTTAAACTAAAAGCAACTATACCTATAAAATCAGTAAGTTCAAAAATTTTTAATCCTTTGGGCATGTGTCAATGCAACTGCAATGGCATCAGTAATATCCAGAGGTTTAATTTCACCTTTAAGTCCTAAAATTCTTTTTACCATAAAAGCAACCTGCTCTTTTTTAGCTTTACCGTTGCCCGTAACTGCTTTTTTTACCTGCAACGGTGTATATTCAGCGAAATTTCCGTGCTTTTGCAAAATTCTAAGAGATAAAGCACCTCTAAACTGTGCGAGTTTAAGTACTGTTTTAGGATTATATGCATAAAATATATCTTCAATTGCAACCTCATCTATATCTTCACTTAATATTATATCAAGTCCTTCTATAAGCTGTGTAAGCTGATATTGAAGCATTTTTTCGGTAATTTTTATAAATCCTGCATCAATAAGATGTATTTTAGGAGTGGTTTTTATAATTGCATAACCACATCTGATAGTTCCAGGATCAATTCCAAGTATTTTCATTCACACTTCTTTCATATTTTTTTCACATTTAATTCACAATGTGAATAACTAAAATAGACATTTTAAAAAGGTTATGTTAAAATAATATTCACATAAATTTTCACCTAAAATTCACATATGTGAAAAATAATTTATTCACAAAAAGGTATATAATTTGCTATTCGATAAAATCAAAAATCAATTAAAAAGTGAAAATCCTGTGAATTATAATAAATTTATCAAAAATTTGGAATTTGATGAAGATGCAAGTGACTCCGCACGGCTTGTTGTTAAAGCTCCAAATATATTCATAGCAAATTATGTAAAAAGAAAATATACCAAAAAAATACTTGATCTTTATAAAAAAGAAACAGGTCTTGATGCTATTTTAGAAGTAGTTACAAAAGAAATAAAACCAAAAAAACTTGAAGAATACGAAGAAATAATATCAACTCCTTCTGTATTGATACCAGAATATACATTTGAAAGTTTCATTACAGGACCTTCAAATCAATTTGCTTACTCAGCTGCAAAAAGCGTAGCGGAAAACCCGGGAAGAAGTTATAATCCGCTTTTCATATATGGAGGTGTCGGTCTTGGAAAAACACACCTTATTCAGGCTATAGGAAATTATTTAAAAAACAGACTTAAAGTTATATATGTAACAAGCGAGCAGTTTATGAACGAATTTAGAGAAAATGTAAGAAACCACACAATGGACAGATTTCATGAAAAATACAGAAACTGCGATGTATTACTCATAGATGATGTTCAGTTTTTCGCTCAAAAAGAACAGACCCAGGAAGAATTTTTCCACACTTTCAATGAACTATACAATCAAAAAAAACAGATATGCCTTACAGCCGACAGACCTCCTAAAAAACTCCACGACCTTGTAGACAGGCTAAGAAACAGATTTGAAGCAGGACTCATTGCCGATATTCAGCCTCCTGAACTTGAAACAAAAATAGAAATTATCAGAAAAAAATGCGAAATTAATGGAATTTATCTTCCTGATGATGTAATTGAATTTATAGCTACAAAACTCGATTCAAATATAAGAGAAATTGAAGGAATGATTGTAAAACTCCATGCGCTTGCGAAACTTCTTGGAGTTAATGAAATAACAATAGATTTTGCAAAACAGGCCTTAAAAGAACATATCAAAGATAAAAAAGAAAATATTACACTTAAAGATATAATTGAACTGATTGCAAAAGAGTTCAATATAAAACCGAGTGAAATAACATCAAAAAGCAGAAATCAAAATATTGTAGCGGCAAGAAGAACTGCTATTTATTTAGCAAGGGAATTTACCAAAGAATCAACTCCGACAATTGCAAAATATTTTGGTCTTAAAGACCATAGTGCAGTAAGTCATTCAATAAAGGCTTTTAACAAAAAATTAAAAGAAGATAGTGATTTTAGAATCAAGATAGAAGAGCTTAAAAATAAAATATTAATTAAAAAAGGTGAATAAAGTGAATAAAAAAGTTTTTCACATTCACTGCGATTTTTCACAAATTTCGGGCTTTTTTAACTTTTTTCACCTATTCAACAAAAACTACTATTACTACTATAAGAATTTAAAATAAAGGAGAAATTATGCACATCAAAATTCAAAAACCGGTTTTTGAAAGTATTGTAAATCAGGTAGTACCTTTTACAGAAAAAAAAGATAACACACAAATAACATCTCATGTACTTATTATAGCTGATGAAAATTTGATATTAAAAGCAACTGATAAAGAAATAGGTATAAAAATTAAAACAGAAGCCGAAATACTAAAAAAAGGTAAAGTAACAATAAATGCAAAAAAATTAAACGATATTATAAAAGCACTCCAAAATAAAGAAATTGAAATAAAAAAAGAAAATGATACAATAATAATAACACAAGATACTTCTGTTTATAAACTTTCTACATTTAATGCAGATGAATTTCCAGAATTCCCAAATCCAAACGATTTAAATGAATTAGAAATTAAAAATGAAGAATTTATAGACGCAATCAAAAAAATCTTTCCTGTAATAGATAACAATAATCCAAAATATGAATTAAACGGAGCACTTTTTGATATAAAAGAAAATACTAATTTCGTATCAACCGATACAAGAAGACTTGCTCTTTATAAATCGAATGCAAAAGGAAAAGAAGCTAAAATAATTGTTCCAAAAAGAGCGATAAGTGAAATTAAAAGAATTTTTAATGATAATATGAAAATATATTATGATGATGTTTATTTAATATTAAAAGATGAAAATATTTTATTTTTCACAAAACTTATAAATGGTAAATATCCAGCATATGAAAAAATAATACCTCAGCATTTTAAATATGAATTAACTTTACCTAAAAATGAATTTCTATCGCATTTAAAACAAATAAGTATTATTTCAAATGAAGTAAAAATTAGTATAAAAAAAGATGAAATAATTTTTGAAAGCTTCGGTGACGAAACAATGGAAGCAAAAACAAGTTTTATGATAAATACAAATATTGATGAATTTAATTTTGCTGTAAACAGCAGATATTTAATAGATTTTTTAAATACAATAAATAATGAAAATTTTGAACTTTGTTTAAATGAACCAAATATCCCTTTTGAGTTAAAAGATAATAATTTTATAACAATCGTAATGCCTCTTAATATTTGATATAATATTAAAAACTCTTAAAGGAACTTAATGGCAAATTACGGTGCAGAAAATATTAAGGTCTTAAAAGGACTTGAAGCTGTTAGAAAAAGACCCGGAATGTATATTGGGGATACATCAATTAAAGGTCTTCATCATTTAATTTATGAAGTAGTAGATAACTCAATCGATGAAGCAATGGCTGGATATGCTACAGAAATAAAAGTAAAAATAAATAAAGATGGAAGTGTAACAATATCAGATAACGGTAGGGGAATACCTGTTGATATACACCCACAAGAAAAAATTCCAGCTGCAACTGTTGTTCTTACTGTACTTCATGCAGGCGGAAAGTTTGATAATAAAACATATAAAGTTTCAGGTGGTCTTCACGGTGTAGGTGTATCTGTTGTTAATGCCCTTAGTAAAAAACTTATAATGACTATTAAAAGAGATGGTAAAATTTATAGACAAGAATTTGAAAGAGGAAAGCCTGTAACTGATCTTGAAATAATAGGAAAAACAAATAGAACTGGGACAACTATACAATTCTGGCCGGATGAAGAAATTTTTGAAACAACTGAATTTAAAAGTGATATTTTAAGAAAAAGACTCAAAGAACTTGCATATCTTAATCCAAATATTACAATTTATTTTGAAAATGAAAATGATGGTGTAAAAGAAGTTTATCATTTTGAAGGCGGAATTAAAGATTTTGTAAAAACTTTGACAAATAAAGAATGTATTACAGATGTGATTTATTACAATGAGCATTATTCCGATGAAGAAAAAGCATTAGATGTTGAGGTTGCTCTTTGTTATGACAGCGGATATGATGAAAAAGTTTTGAGTTTTGTAAACAATATCCGTACACCTGAGGGTGGAACACATGAAAGCGGATTTAAAGCAGGACTTAGCAAAGCCGTGATAAATTACATAAACAAAAATATGAAATTAAAAGAAAATATTAAAATAACAGGCGATGACGTTAAAGAAGGTCTCAATGCAATTGTAAGTGTTAAAATGAGCGAGCCTCAGTTTGAAGGACAGACAAAAGGAAAACTTGGAAGCTCTTATGTTAAACCTATCGTTCAAAAAGTTACTTATGAATATTTAACAAGGTATTTTGAAGAAAATCCAAACACTGCAAAACTTATAGCTGAAAAAGCAATAGCGGCGGCAAGAAGCAGAATTGCAGCTAAGAAAGCCAGGGATTTAACAAGAAAACAGGCAAAAGTAGGGGTTGGAACACTTCCTGGAAAACTTGCTGACTGTCAGACAAAAAATGCGGATGAAGCGGAGCTTTATTTAGTTGAGGGTGATAGTGCAGGAGGAAGTGCAAAACAAGGAAGAGACAGATATTTTCAGGCAATACTTCCCCTTAGAGGTAAAATTTTAAATACTCAAAAATCAAGCGATGCCAAGGCTCTTAGTAGTGAAGAGATTAAAAATATAATCACAGCACTTGGAACAGGAATAGGGCAGGATTTTGACGCTGAAAAAGCGAGATATAAAAAAATTATTATTATGACAGATGCCGATGTTGACGGAAGCCATATTCAGACACTTATTATGACATTTTTCTTTAATCATTTAAGAGAACTTATTAAAAGAGGTTATTTATATATTGCACAGCCTCCTCTTTACAGATACAAAAAAGGAAAGGTCGAAAAATATCTAAAAGATGATAAAGAACTTAATGAATTTTTAATAGAACAGGGTATTAACTCTATTGAAATTGAAGGAGTTGGAAAACCTGAGCTTAAAGAGCTTTTAAAAAATGCGGCTTATTATAAATTGTTACTTGAAAAACTTACAAACAGGTTTAATATTCCAGAAGTTATAAGATTTTTAATTGAAAACGGAAATATTGAAGAAATGGAAGAGTATCTTAAAAAATTTGGATTTAATATTGTCTCAAAACATGACAATCATTACTATATTCAAACAAATAGGGGTTTAGAAGAAATTACAATTGACGATAAATTATTAAATCACCCGTTGTTTATTGAAGCTAAAAAAGTTTATGAAAAATTAAAAGAGTATAAAGATTTAGTAAAAGGCGATTATCTTGAACTTTTAAATGAAGTTATTGAAAAAGCAAGAAAAGGGGCTCATATTCAAAGATACAAAGGCCTTGGTGAGATGAATCCAGACCAGCTTTGGGATACAACAATGGACCCTGAAAATAGAACTCTTATTCAAGTAACTCTTGAAGATGCCGAGAATGCGGCAAAACAGTTCGAACTTTTTATGGGAAGTGAAGTGGGACCAAGAAGAGAATTTATCCAGGCAAATGCAAAAGAGGTTGAAAATATCGACGTTTAAGGATTAATCGATGAATCTTTTTAAAAAATTTATTTTATGGTTTGGAAGTATTGTAATTATTTTTTTACTGCTTTTTATCAGTGTATATCTAGGTGTAAAAAAAATTGAAAATTCAAAAGAGGTTTTTAATGATCAAGTTGTTTTAAAAGATTTGATTTATCATTTAGATTTAGCTCAAAAAGATTATTTCTTAAAAGAAGATGAGCAAAGTGAAAATATAGTATGGGATTATATAAATAAAGTAAAAGAGCATATAGAAAACACTCCTGGAACTTTGGAAGAAGATATTGGAATGCCAGAAGATGTAAAAAAATATAAGAAAATTTTTTCAAAATATGTAAAAGCAGTTATTTTAGAAAATAAATATGAAGATGATGCTCATCAAAATATTAATAAAGCCAAAAAAGCGTCAGAAATGTTAAGAAATGAAGCTTTAAAACAGTTGGAAAATTTAAAAGGGAATTTAAAAGATGATATTGCAACCCTGAAAGATCAGATATTTTTACTTGATAAAGTAACTGAAATTAAAATAAAAGAAAAAGATTATTTATTATTCAGAGATGATAAGTATTATAATTTTATTTTGAAACTTCTAAAAGAAGTTCAAATACATATAGAAAATACCCCGGGAGATTTAGAAGAGAAAGCTGGTATTCCTAAATATTTGAATAATTATAAAAAAGATTTGATTGAAATTCATAATTATTTTAAAAAAGAAGATAATTATAGGGTTGAATTAAATCAATATTTAAACAATTTAATAAATAAAGCAAATACTCTTTTAAAAGAATCAAATCAATGGATGAATAATGCAATTTATTCAATAAAAATCAGCCTTGGAATAATTTTTGCAATTGCTTTTGTTGTCATAGGAATAATTTTGATTCTTATGAAAAAACAAATAATTGAAAGAATTGAAATATTGAGTGAAAAAATGGAAGATTTAGCGGAAGGCGAAGGTGACCTTACAAAAGTTATAGAAGTAAAAGCAAACGATGAAATTGGTAAAATTGCTAGAAGTATTAATATTTTTATTGAAAAATTAAAAAATATTATTCTTCATTTGAAACATTCTGTAATAGTGGCTGATAATGTGTCTAAAACTATTACTGAAAATAGTGTTGTGGTTTCAAATGCGGTAAAAGATCAGCAAAAAACAATTGTACAAATAAAAGGGTATATTGACAATATAAAAAACGATTTGGATCCATCAGAAGAAAGTGTTAAAAAAACAGCAGAAGATATTAAAAATACCCAAAAAGTTTTGGAAGATTTAGTTGTATCACTTAAAAAAGTAGTAGAAGAGATTCATACTTCTGCAAATAAAGAAATTGAAACTGCCAATAAAGTTACATCTTTAGCAGAACAAACAGAACAGATTAAAGAAATTATTTCAATTATTAAAGAAATAGCAGATCAAACTAATTTACTTGCACTTAATGCTGCCATTGAAGCAGCAAGGGCTGGAGAGCATGGAAGAGGATTTGCAGTAGTTGCTGATGAGGTGAGAAAACTTGCTGAAAAAACTCAAAAAAGTGCAGGGGAAATTGATAGTGTAATTCAAATGATTATTCAAAGTGTAGAAACTACAAAACAAGAAATAGAAAAAGTTGCCACTAATTCTCAGCAAATTGCAGAATCAACTAATTTATTGGTAGAAAAAGCGGATAATACAAATTCTAAATTAATAGAAACTATTGATTATTCAAATGAAGCTATTGAAGAAACAATTAAAATTAATAATAATGTAAGGTATTTAATAAAAGAAATTGATAATTTATTAAAAGATTCTGAGGTTACTGAAAAAATAGCAAAAGAACTTGAAAAAATTTCAAAAGAATTAAAAGAAATCACAAAAGAAATTAATGAAGAAGTAAATAAATTTAAGGTGTGATAATGAAATATGGAGAAAAAGAAATAGTAGAATTTAGCCCTGAAACAATGGAAATATGGCCGAATAAAAATAAAAAAAACTATAAAATAAAAATTACTTTACCTGAGTTTATGTGTAAATGTCCAAGAAGTGGATATCCAGATTTTGCAACAGTTTATCTTGAATATATTCCTGATGAATGGGTGGTGGAGCTTAAAGCTCTAAAACTTTATATAAATTCGTTTATGAATAGATATATTTCACATGAAGACAGTGCAAATGAAATTTTTGATACTTTATATAATAAGTTAAAACCAAAATGGATGAAAATAGTAATGGATTTTAATCCAAGGGGGAATGTTCATACTGTAATAGAAATAGACAGTGAGACAATAAATAAAGAGATTTAATCTCTTTTTTTGCTACAATTAGCAAAAAGGCTCTTTATGAAAGTTACTGCACTTAATTCTTTATATAAGCCGACAGACATAGCAGTAGGAAGTGCCAGAAGCTGTTATTTTGGCAAATCCATTGTCACTCCCGAGAGTGCTTCAACTTGGGATAAAAAAAATGATCTACTTAATTCTATATTTAAAGCCGGACATCATACAACGTTAATGCATTATCATTTTACTTTTTTAATAGAAGGTATGAGTAGGCTTCTTATTTGGAGACTTTTACACGCACATCC
>JALTBU010000003.1 GCA_027008345.1 Nautiliaceae bacterium
AAATAATGTCTTTTATCTTTTAATTTTATGTATCCTAATACTTCAAGTCTTTTAAAAAATTCATTTCTTCCTAATGGTTTAAGTCCATTTTCAAAGCACCAAGACCTATAATCTCTTATTAAATCACTGGTATAATATCTTTGATAATCAGATTTTGTTAAGTTATTATCCTCTAAAAACTGAATAACGCTGTCAATGTCTTTTATAAACTGCTTAAACGCTTTTTCGCATTCATCAGATATATAAATGTCTTCATTCATTAAAACGCTTTTAGCCCCTTCAATTATCCAGTTAAGCACTCCGTCTAATCCTTCATTAATGATTTTGAAATGAAGCTTTTTATCCCTTTTTTCTTTTGGAATAGTTACATTAAAAGGGATAATTAAAAATCTTCTAAAAAAGCCCTCTGTATATTCAATGCTTTTAAGTTTAAGTCTATTTACTAAAAAGAGAAGTTTTGCATAGTTTTCCATTTCAAAAGGTCTTCCGTATAAATGTCTTGCTATTACAGGCTCACCACTTGCTAATTTTTTAAATAAATCGCTTTTAATCTCTCTTGTCTCTGCTTCACTTGCAATATTTAAAATTTTATCCTTTAGTTCTGCTCGGTTATACTCTTTGTTTAAGTCTTCTATTGAATGAAAAGATAGATTATTAACACCAAGTAAAGATTTTAATACTTCCATCACTACACTTTTACCATTTGCCCCGCTTCCATATAAAAAGAATGCATATTCTAATTTGATATTTTTGATAAATATTGAGCCTAAAACTTCTTGAAGTGTTCTTTGAGTATTTTTATCTGGTAAAACTTCATTTAAAAAATTAATCCATAAATGATTAACTGCATTTGGATTATATTCAAAAGGCAATTGATAAGTTAAAAAATCATCTGGGTTAAAGTCTTGCAACTGCATCGTTTCAATGTTAAAAGTTCCATTTTGTAAATTAATTAAGTTTAAAGCACTTTTTTTTCTTTTTCTTATTGGTAAAGCACTTATAAGCTGTTTATATAGTTTTTCAATAAATGCTTCATCTTTTGC
>JALTBU010000004.1 GCA_027008345.1 Nautiliaceae bacterium
GAGGATTTTTTTGATAGAGCCTCAAGAGGTGAAGTATATACAGATGAAGATATAGATAATACTTTAAAACTTACTAAACTAGCTCAAAATGAAGGTGTAGATTATGTGTATTCGATGATTGAAAAAAACGGGAAAATATATTTTACTTCTTCTTCTGCCACCAAAGGAGAAATAGCTGATAATAAAGTATTTAATTATATGGAAGAATACCCAGAAGCTACTAAACAATTAAAAAATATTTTTAAAACATTTAAACCTTTTTATGAGGTAAGTTCTGATAGATGGGGAACGTTTAAAAGTATTTTAATACCTATGAAAACCAGTGAAGGTATTAAATATATAGTGGGTGCAGATATAAAAATTGATAGAATCTTAGCCAAAAAAAGACAATTTTTAAAATATATTTTAATATTTTCGTTGCTGATGTTTATTATAATATTATTTTTTGCTTATAAAATCAGAAAATTATTAAAAGATGAAATGGTTGTTATTAATAATATTCAAAATAGACTTGAAGAAGAAATCGCAAAAAAAACAAAAGAACTTAGAGAATTAAATGCACATCTTGAAGATAGAGTAAAAGAAGAAGTTAAGAAAAACAGAGAAAAAGACAAACAGCTTTTAGCGAGGTCTCGTTTAGCACAGATGGGCGAAGCAATTTCCCTTATAGCTCATCAATGGAGACAACCGCTTAGTAGTATAAATCTACTTGTTACCCAAGCAAAAATAATGTCTGAAAGAAATAAACTTAATGAAAATAATCTGCAAAACTGTTCAAATAAAGTTAAAGATAGTATTTATTATTTAAATGACACCATTGATTTGTTTAGAAAATTTTTTAAAATTGATTCAAAAAAAGAGTTGCATGATATAAATGAAATAGTTGAAAATGTTTTAAATCTTCAAAAAATTATATTACAGAGCAAAAATATAAAACTTGAAACTGAACTTAAAAGCAATAAGCAAGTATATGTTTTTATGAATGAGATAATGCAGTCTGTTATGGATATAATTAAAAACTCAATTGATGAGCTTGAAAGAAGAAATGTATCAAATCCTACAATAAAAATTAAAACAGAAGAAAATAAAATCATAATTTGTGATAATGCGGGAGGTATTGATAAAAAAGTAATTGATAAAATTTTTGAACCTTATTTTTCCACGAAAGAAGAAGGTAGTGGATTGGGGTTATATATGAGTAAAGTTATTATTGAAGAGCATCACAGAGGAAAAATCGAGGTTAAAAACGAAAAAGAAGGGGCCTGTTTTATAATTACTCTTCCTACATCCACTCAATAAGTTTTTCAACTTCTTTTACTTCAAAACATTTAATACTTTCTTCAACAGGTTTGCTTGGGACAATAGCTTTTTTAAAGCCTAAATTTGCAGCTTCTTTTATCCTTATATCAAGTCCTGGAATGTCTCTTATATCACCCACTAATGAAACTTCTCCTATAAATACACTTTCTTTACTTATAGGTCTATTTTTAAATGAGCTTATTATTGCAGCAATTACAGCTAAATCTGCAGCAGTTTCGTTTATTCTGATACCTCCTGTGACATTTACGAATACATCATATTGATTTAGCGGAATATTTAGTTTTTTTTCAAGCAGTGCCAAAATCATATTTAGTCTTGGCAAATCAAATCCTGTTGCGCTTCTTTTAGGAACTCCGTAACTTTCGCTAACAAGTGCCTGAACTTCTAAAACTATTGGTCTGGTTCCTTCAAGTACAACGGTAATGGCACTTCCCGGAAGCGGTTTTTTAGAAAAAAACGATTTATTTTTTGCGCTAACGAGTCCCTGTTTTGACATTTCAAAAATTCCTATTTCACTGGTTGAGCCAAATCGGTTTTTAAAAGCCCTTAGGATTCTGAGCTCTCTACTTGCATCGCCTTCAAAATACAAAACGGTATCAACCATATGTTCAAGTACTCTCGGTCCTGCAATTGAACCTTCTTTTGTGATATGACCAATTATAAAAATCGGAGTTTTGCTCTCTTTTGCTATTCTCATCAGCTCAAATGTGGCTTCTCTTACCTGACTTACGCTTCCTGGTGCTGAGGTTATGTTTTCGGAGTAAATTGTCTGAATAGAATCAATTATTACTAAATCATAACCTTTTTTAATCTCTTCAAGGATATTTTCAACTATAATTTCAGGCATTAAAAAGAGATTTTTATTTTTTATCCCGAGTCTGTCAGCCCTTATTTTGATTTGTCCCGGTGATTCTTCTCCCGCAACATATAAAACTTTTTTATCAAGATTTCCTGCGAGTTTTAGCATAAGTGTGGATTTACCAACTCCCGGACTTCCTCCTATAAGTACAAGTGAGCCTGGGACTATTCCGCCTCCTAATACCAAATCAAGTTCACTATCATTGCTTGTAAATCTTTCAATCTCTTCTTTTTCAATTTCATCAAACTTTAAAATTTTAGAGGGTTTAAGAGAAGACTTTGTGCTTTTTTGTTCACTAACTTCTACAAAACTTTCCCAACTGCCACAGGCAGGGCATTTGCCCATCCATTTGGCACTTTTATATCCGCATTCTATACATTCAAACACGCTCTTTTGTTTAGCCATTGTTTACTCTTTGTATAATGGTGTTATAATTTATTACATTGAAAAAATTAACTTCTATAATTAAATAAATCATTCTCCATACAATTATAGCCATAACAAGTAAAATAATATATATAAAAATAATCCATTTATGTTCTTTTATGTCTATTTCAGGATAATCTTTGAATTTTATATAACTTAAATATATAAAAAATAAAATTATTACAATAGAGCCAAAATAAAAAATAATATTATTCACTATATAGACCCTCTAAAATCCCTTCAATAAATTCATTTTTATCAAATTCGACCAAATCTTGCGGTTTTTCGCCGACCCCCACAAAATAAATAGGAAGTTTAAGTTCATTTACTATACTAAAAAGACTCCCACCTTTTGCTGTTCCGTCCAGTTTTGTAATTATTATCCCGTCAACCCCTACGACTTCATTAAAAACTTTTGCCTGATTTATTGCACTACTTCCCTGTGTTCCGTCAATTATTAAAAGTATTTTATGAGGGGCGTTTTCATATGCTTTTTTTGCAACATTTACTATTTTTTTAAGCTCGTTTTGTAAATTTATCTTGTTATGAAGTCTTCCGGCAGTATCAATAAGTGCTACATCAATACCTTTGGCTTTTGCACTTGCGATTGTATCATAAGTAACTGCTGCTGGATCATGTCCTTGTTTTGTTTTCACAATTGGTATATTTAAAATTTCAGCCCAGCGGCTCAGCTGTTCTATAGCCGCAGCCCTAAATGTATCCGCAGCGCCTAAAATTACACTTTTACCTTCATTTTTGAATTTATATGCAAGTTTTGCAATTGTAGTGGTTTTTCCAGCTCCATTAACGCCTATTATTAATATTGTATAAGGTTTATCATTTATTTCAAGTTTTGTTTGAGGAACTTCAAATATTTTTTCAAGTTCTTTTTTAAGTCTTTCGCGGGTAACTTCAGATGGAAGTTTGTTGATTATTTTTTCTACAAGATCATAATCAATATCTGCTTCTATTAAGGCTTCTTCGAGTAAATCTTTTGGTAATTTTTCTTTTTTTTCAACTCCAACTACATTTTTTATTGCTTCTTTTGTTTTATTAAGACTTTTTTTAATAAATCCGAACATTTAAAATCCTTCTGTTTTTAATATTTCATAAGGTGTGAAATTTTCATATTTTAC
>JALTBU010000005.1 GCA_027008345.1 Nautiliaceae bacterium
AGTCAGGATTTAGATAAATATTACAGACTTAATGGAGCAATTTATATTTGTAATACTGATAGACTTCTAAAAGAAAAGACATTTTTTATAAAAGATAAAATTTATGCATATATAATGGATAGAAAAAGTTCTATTGATATTGATGATGAAATTGATTTTAAGTTGGCTAAGGTTTTAATGAGTGATTAAAAAATTAAGCAGTAATATTTTAATTTATGGATTAACCAATGGTTTAAAATCATTGGTGCCGTTTATAATGCTTCCAATTTTAACTCATTATTTAAGTGTAAAAGAATATGGTGTTTTATCGCTTATAGAAACTTCAGTATTGTTCATAACTCCTTTTGTAATGCTTAATATTCACAGTGCGATAAGTGTTGAATTTTTTATTATAAAAGATAATAATGAATTTGCCAAATATGTTACAAATGCATTAATTTTAACCATATTTTCTTTTTTGTCAGTATCAGCAATATTAAACATATTTAGTCATCAAATAGCTGGAATGATAAAAATTGGCGATTTTTGGATAAAAATTTTAGCTTTATTGGCATTTTTAAAAATAATTCCAATGGTTACTTTAACTATTTTTCAATCAAGTAATAAAGCTTTTAGATATTTCTTATTTTCAATATTTTTAGTGTTTTTGGATTTTAGTTCCTGTTATTTATTAATAGTTGTTTATCATAAAGGAATTGCAGGGAAAATTTTGGGAACATATGGAGCATACTTTATTTTCTCAATTATAGGTTTGATTATATTGTATAAGTCTCATTATTTAGTAAAAAAAATTATATTTAAATATTCCAGACAAATTTTAGAATATGGTGTTCCTTTGATTTTGCATTCTATCGGGGGGATTGTTTTGGCGATGTCTGATAGGTATTTTTTGTCTTATTTTATAAATAATAAAGTAGTGGGACTTTATACGGTTGCTTATCAGATAAGTGGGATAATGTTGTTATTTAGTATGTCTATAAATCAGGCATGGAGGCCGATGTTTTATAATCTTTTAACCAATAAAAATTTTAAAAAAG
>JALTBU010000006.1 GCA_027008345.1 Nautiliaceae bacterium
AAAAAAGCAGAAATTAATCTGCTTTAAGTATTGCTCCGTTTGCTGCATTTGTAACAAGCATTCTGTATTGTCTAAGCCATTTTCCTGGGACTTCTTTTTTGATTGGAGTAAATTCTTTTTTTCTTTTTTCAATCTCTTCATCACTTAGTTTTACATTTATTGAGAAATTATCAACATCAATTTCAATTATATCTCCATCTTTAAGTAAACCTATCATTCCTCCTTCTGCCGCTTCTGGACTTACGTGACCAATACTAAGTCCTCTTGTAGCACCACTGAATCTTCCATCTGTAATAAGAGCAACTTTATCTCCAAGTCCCATTCCCATAATAAGACTTGTTGGAGCGAGCATTTCTTGCATTCCAGGACCTCCTTTTGGTCCTTCATATCTGATAACTACCACATCACCTTCTTTTACTTTACCGCTTGTAATACCATCAATTGCATCTTGTTGGCTATTAAAACATACAGCAGGTCCTGTAAATTTCCTGCTTCCTGTAATTCCAGCAGTTTTAATAACACAACCTTCTTCTGCCAAATTTCCATAAAGAATTGCAAGTCCTCCAACTTCGCTGTAAGGATTTTCTACTGGATGAATTACACTATAATCAAGTACTTTTGCATCTTTTATTCTATCTGCAACTGTTCCGCCTTCAATTACCGGGTTGTCAAGATAAAGGATTGTATCGCTTCTTTTGCTGATTTCTTTCATAACTGCGCTCATTCCACCGGCTCTGTTTATATCTTCCATATGAACTGTTTGAAGTGAAGGTGAAATTTTTGCGATATGGCTTGTATGTCTTGCTATTTCGTTAAGTTCTTTCAAATCAAAATCAACCCCGGCTTCTTTTGCAATTGCCGTTACGTGTAAAACTGTATTTGAGCTTCCCCCCATTGCCATATCTACGACAAATGCATTGTGGATTGCTTTTTTGTTTATTATGTTTTTGATTTTGTATTTTTCTGTAAGTTCTTCGCTTTTAGCAATTTCGCATATTCTTCTTGCAGCTTTTCTAAGTAGCTCTTCTCTCTCAGG
>JALTBU010000007.1 GCA_027008345.1 Nautiliaceae bacterium
TTAATTTCCTGATAATTTTCAATAATTCCGTTATGCACCACTGCACTGAACTGACCTTTATGAGGATGTGCATTAAGCTCCGTTGGTTTTCCATGAGTCGCCCATCTTGTATGTCCTATACCCATGTAAGGATTTTTAAATTTAACTTTACTTACTTTTTCTTCTAGATTTTTAAGTTTTCCAACTGCCTTAATTATTTTTAAATCTTCTTCATCCATTACTGCAATTCCAGCACTGTCATATCCTCTGTATTCAAGCTCTTTTAAACCTTCTAAAAGATATTCTACCGGATTATTTATTCCTATACATCCTACTATTCCGCACATTATTTAAATTCCTTTTCATAGAAATAATTTGTAGCTTCAATAAATCCTGCCACACTTCCACAGTCAAATCTTTTGCCTTTAAATTTATAAGCTAAAACCATCCCCTTTTTAGCCTGAGCCATAATAGCATCCGTCAGCTGAATTTCTCCGCCTTTTCCAGGCTTAGTTTCTCTAAGTAAATCAAAAATATCAGGAGTTAAAATATATCTGCCTATTACTGCGAGATTACTCGGCGCCTTATCAATATCCGGTTTTTCAACCATATTTTTTACCATAATTACCCCATTTTCTATCTCTTTACCATCAATTATTCCATATTTGTTTACTTCATTTTTATCTACTTCTTCAACAGCTACAATTGTACATTTATATTTATTATAAAGCTCTACCATTTGTGTAAGTACTTCTCCCTCACACAAATCATCAGCAAGCACAACCGCAAAAGGATTATTGCCTATAAGCGGCTCACCAGTAAGTACTGCATGTCCAAGTCCCAACATCTCTTTTTGTCTTACATATGTAAATGTACATTTTTGAATCATTTCATTTGTTTCATGAAGAAGTTTTGCCTTACTTGAATCTTTCACTTTTTCTTCAAGTTCTGGAGAAAAATCAAGATAATCTTCTATTGCCCTTTTGTTTCTTCCTGTAACAAACCCTATTTCAAAAATCCCTGCATTCATACACTCTTTAATCCCATAATGAATAAG
>JALTBU010000008.1 GCA_027008345.1 Nautiliaceae bacterium
AATGTCCACCAATGCTTGCTGCCACACATACAGCAAGACATTCGACATCTGCGAAGTTGCATCCTGCACAGTAGATAAGATTGCACTTGAAAACGGTGCACAGAAAGACGACACGACGATCGAAGTAGGAAAGAGTTCAGACTTAGTACTTTCAATTGGAAGCCAGAGCGCACCTGCAGACCTTGAATGCGGTTGTAACTCCAAGATCGTCCACATTTACATGGAGAAAAAGACTGCTCAGGGTTGCGAAATCCTTCCGAACGCCTTCACAATGAATACCTACGGCGGCGGAACAAAGACCGTTAATGAAATCTGGTGGAACCCTGTTGGTGCAACAGGCACTGGCATTGCAGACCTTCCAATTGCATTTGGTCAGACAGACGGTGACCTTGTAATTAAGGATAACTGTTCCACCTTAACATTCTCTGGATTTACTCCTAACTATGTGAATACCGAAGATTGCGGTGCACATCTCGTAATACAGGTCTTCGGACAGAAGAGAAGCTACGATGCGTGCGGCAACCTTACACTTACTTATCCTCTCATTTATGAGGGTGTAGATGATCTCTCAGTAATTCCTGCAACGACAGAACTTTCTTCCAAAGCAACAATTACAGAAGGCAGCCAGGATCCTGACGAAATCCTTGCAGGTGTATTCCCGATCATCGACATTACTGATCCTGGATTCTCACTTGGCACGCCTCAGTGGAGTCTTACCTTCAATGGTAACCCTGTTGCAGGTACAGTTTCAAAGACTGATACAGGCTACAGAGTAACGCTGAGTTGTCCGCTTGACGATTCAGGTACATTCGAAATCTACGGTTATGCATTGAACGACGACTGCACGGCAAAAGAAGAAGTAACAGTTGACATTCCAGTTGTGAAACCGGAATTCACAGTCCAGATTGGCCTTAGTGATGGCTCCGTAATTGACAACGACGGCATCATCACAGAAGGCATCACTGAACTCATCTATGTAACACCTACTGACCCAAGAGGTATCCATGACTTCACAACTGATACAAATTGGACGCT
>JALTBU010000009.1 GCA_027008345.1 Nautiliaceae bacterium
TGTTATGTTTCTGTTTTTGTATTACAAAAAACAATTTTTCCGAAGCTTTGAACTTCTACAAATTAACTTTCAAAAAGTATTAGATTTCTTTGTTCTTCTTTTTCCTATCATTCTTACATCTGGGGTAACGGCTCTTTATAAAATTGTGGATAAAACAGTAGCCTCTTCGCTTCCCGTTGGCTCCGTTGCTGCACTTAATTTTGCACAACTTATTTACCAGATTCCTTTTAGTATATTTATTGTACCTATTGTTTATGCGGTATATCCCTATTTTGCTTCCTTCGCTGCTAAGGGCACAAATTCCGCATATAAACAGCTATTTGAAAAGACATTTTTTGTATTAATGTTTATTACAATTCCTATTCTATTTTTATTTGATGTGTACGCGAAACCACTGGTGCGAATTCTTTATCAGCACGGTGCTTTTACTAGTACTTCTACATCTTTAACAGCGTTTGCTGTTTCAATGTACTCGTTAGGTCTTTTTACTGTTTCTGCTAACTTTCTTTTCCAGAGAGTTTTTTTCTCTTTTAAGGATACGAAGACACCATTATACATTACAATCTTTGTCGTTATATTTAATGCAGTTGGCGATGTTCTACTTTCAAGAATTATGGGAGTTGGTGGAATAGGACTTGCAACAGCACTTGCAACAATAGTGGGCTTCGTTACTTATATAGTGATGCTTAAAAAGAAACACTTTCTACCAATCCCTTATGGTAAATTCTTAAAAGAGGGATTTAAAATTACCCTTTCCTCTACCGTTATGCTAATTGTCGGAATTCCTCTTATTTCATATGTAAACTACTCGGCTGATTTTTTTACACTTGTTATACGATTTTCTTTAGTAATTGTTTTACTTCTTACTTTTTACGCTTTATCAGCTTATCTGTTTAAATCCACGAGTCTTATTATATTTATTCAGTATGTCAAGAGGTTTGTGCGAAAAGTAAAAAACGCTCTTTAATGTTTTAGGTTTTGAACTATAATTGTTTTAAAGATTGACGAATTAGAAATATTGAGGAGATAAAAATGAAAAAAAGTCATGCATTTGAAAAAATTGCGGTGATCGGTCTGGGTTATGTAGGTTTGCCGCTTGCTGTTGAATTTGCTAAAAAGAACCTAAAGGTAATTGGAGTGGAAAGAAACCCAATTAGAGTGGATTCGATAAATAGAGGAAAGTCTTACATAGGTGATGTATCTGATAAAACTCTTTCCGAGATAGTGGAGCATGGATACTTAAAAGCCTCTCAAAGTTTTGATGCCATAAAAGGCGCAGAGGCAATTATTATATGTGTTCCAACTCCTCTTACCAAAAACAAGACTCCCAATATTTCTTACATAGTTTTTGTTTCAAAACAAATTGTCCCGTTTCTACATAAAGGAGAACTCGTCGTTCTTGAAAGTACCACATATCCGGGAACAACTGAGGAAGTTGTGCTTCCTATACTTGAATCAAGTGGACTAAAGGCAGGTAAAGATTTTTACCTTGCATTTTCCCCAGAACGGGTAGATCCTGGAAATGAAGGTTATCATACAGGAAACATTCCGAAAGTAGTGGGTGGCATAGATGCAAAATCTACTGATCTTGCCGCAAAACTTTACAAACTGATTGTGCCACTGGTATTTAAAGTTTCCTCTCCGCGTGCTGCAGAAATGACAAAACTGCTTGAAAATATATTCAGGTTGGTAAATGTAGCACTCGTTGATGAGCTTGCAATGTTTTCGGAGAAAATAAATATTAATATCTGGGAAGTAATTGAGGCAGCAAAAACGAAACCGTATGGGTTTATGCCGTTTTATCCGGGGCCAGGCATAGGTGGCCATTGCATTCCAATAGACCCATTCTATCTTTTATGGAAGGCAAAAGAATACGATGTAGATATATCATTTATAGAACTTGCAGGTAAAATAAACGATGCAATGCCGGATTATGTGGTAAACAAGGTTTCTTATGCACTAAATTCTGTTAAAAAGGCAATTAAAGGGAGCAAAATTCTTATTCTTGGTGTTGCATACAAAAAAGATATAGGAGACACTCGTGAGTCTCCTGCGCTAAAAATTATTTCTAAACTTTTGAAGTGGGGCGGCAATGTATCTTATTACGATCCATTTGTTCCGGAAATTGTAATTGGGAGAAAAACATTTAAATCGTTTTCTTCTCTTTCTAAAGATGTTTTAAGTAGTGCAGATTGCATTTTGATTTTAACAGACCACTCATCGATAGACTATGACTTTGTCCTTGATAATTCAAACATTGTTGTTGATACGAGAAATGCAGTAAAACAAAAAAGCAGTAAACTTTTTAAGTTAGGTGATGGATGTGATTAAAGTAGGCATTGTGGGATGTGGAAGGATTGCAGAGGCTCACCTGAATGCACTTTCCACTCTAAAAGCCAAGTTTACAGTTACTGCAATTTTTGATGTGAATAAGGATCGTGCAAAGCATCTCTCTGATAAATTTGGCGTGAATGTGAAGCAGAATCTGGAAAATCTTTTAAATGACACCGAGATTAATCTTATTTCAGTGACCGTTCCTGACGGCTTGCATTACGAAGTTGTTAAAAAGACTCTTCAATCAGGTAAAAATGTTTTGGTTGAGAAACCTGTTGCTTTATCTTTGGGACAGGCAGAAGAACTTATTCATATTGCAAACGATAATAACCTATTTTTCGGAGTCGTTTTGCAAAAGAGACTGTTTAATGTTTTTAGGAAGATAAAGGAGATAGTAGTGCGGGGTGAAATTGGTGAGGTATTTTTAGTTTTATTCCAGCAAATATGGTATAGAGATGATAACTACTTTTCGTCGTCATGGCATGGTAAGAAAACGATGGATGGAGGGCTTATATTAAACCAGTCTATACACAATATAGATTTGATTGACTGGATAGTTGGCCCCATTGAAAAGGTTACAGCATACGGCGGAAAAGTAGCAAAGAAGAAAATCGAAATGGAAGATACAGTGGCTTCACTTTTAAAAATTCCTCACGGAGTTGGAAATATAGCACTTACAATATCTGCGTATCCCAGTAATTATGGAGATCTATTCGAGATATTTGGGGATAAAGGGAAAATTGTAATCGGCACGGGTTCGTTTAGCAAGCTTACGAGTAATAAATTCAAAGGAGATGTTACAGAACTTAAAAACAGCACTCTCTCGGGGTATGGGCATAAACTTGTGTATGAAGAAGTTTACGATAAAATTATTAACGGTAAAAGCGTTGACATTGATGTAAATAATGTCTACCACTCTTACAAAGTAGCATTTGGCATACGGGAATCTCTTGAAACTGGAAAAGAAGTAATAATAGGAGGCAAGTAATGAGCATAAGCGATAAAGCAAGCATTGCTTCGCCAAAGTTTATAGGCGATAATGTCGTTATAGAAGAAAATGTATCTATAGGTAAAGGTTGTTATATCGGTCATAATGTTGTAATACATAAAGATACGAGGATAGGTGAGAATGTGTTTATTGACGACAACACGGTAATTGGGAAATTTCCTATGCATTCTCCTGCAAGTGCACTGCAAGAAGCCAAATCTCCACAGCCTGCCGTTATAGGCAATAACTGTTTGATAGGAGCAGGAGTGATAATTTACCGAGGGGCACTGATAGGGGAAAAAGTGCTTATTGCGGACCTTGCAACAATCAGGGAAAATACGGAAATAGGCGATTTTACTATTGTTGGCAGGGGGGTTGCTGTAGAAAACTTCTGCAAAGTGGGGGTACATTGCAAACTTGAAACAAATGCATACATTACGGCTTATTCTGAACTTAGTGACTATGTCTTCATAGCTCCTATGGTAACTACAAGCAACGACAATTATATGGCGCGCGGCAAAGAAAGATTTAAATATTTTAAAGGTGTAACCGTGAAAAAGGGTGGCAGAATAGGTGCTAATGCAACGATCTTGCCAGGCAAGGTAATCAATGAAGAAGGCGTTGTTGCAGCAGGATCAGTTCTTACGAAAGATGTACCTGCAAGAAAAATTTATCTTGGTGCACCTGCAAAGTACTTCAGAGATGTTCCCGAAGAGCAACTATTAAAGAATCAGGAGGAATTTAAGAAATGAAAATACCTCAATTAGATTTAGTAACACAGTACAAAAGTATTAAAAACGAAATAGATGATGCTATTTTGGATGTGCTTGAAAAAGGGCACTTTATAATAGGAGAAAATGTTAAAAAAATTGAAGAAAGCATCGCTTCTTTTGTAGGTGTTAAGCATGCAATAGGTGTTGCCTCCGGAACAGATGCATTGCTTATTTCTCTTATGGCAATAGGTATTAAGCCCGGAGACGAAGTTATCACTACTCCGTTTACATTCTTTGCAACCGCCGGAAGTATTGCCCGCCTATATGCAAAGCCTGTTTTTGTGGATATAGACCCTAAAACTTATAATATAGATCCCAATAAACTCGAAGAAATGCTTAAAAAACGCTACTCTTCGAAAATGAAAGCAATAATACCAGTTCATCTTTATGGACAGTGTGCAGATATGGATCCTATTCTTGAACTTGCAAAGAAATACAACTTAAAGGTTATTGAAGATGCTGCGCAGTCACTTGGTGCAACTTACAAAGGCAAACAATCCGGTTCTATGGGGGATTTCGGTACTTTTAGTTTTTTCCCTACTAAGAATCTTGGTGCATATGGTGACGGCGGTATGATCGTAACAAACGATGACGAACTTGCCAAGAAAGCACGGATATTGCGTGTCCATGGTGCAAAACCCAAGTATTATCACTCAGTTGTAGGATTAAACAGCAGACTGGACGAAATCCAGGCGGCAGTGCTTAATGTAAAGTTTAAGTATTTGCCAAAATGGATTGAACAAAAAAGAAAAGTTGCAGAGGTCTATAACAAACTGTTTGTAGAAGGTTTAAGTGGAAGAGTTGTCACGCCGTACGAAGCACCTTACAATTATCATACCTATCATCAATATACGATTCGTGTGAGTGCCGATAAACGGGATAATCTTCGTGCGTACTTAAAGGAGCAGGGCATTGGCACGAGTGTTTATTATCCTCTTCCATTACACCTGCAAAAGTGTTTTAACTATCTTGGATATAAAGAAGGAGATTTCCCAGAATCAGAAAAAGCGAGCAAGGAGGTTCTAAGTCTGCCGATGTATCCAGAAATTTCCAATGAAAAATTAAAACTTGTTCATAATTTAATTTATAAATTTTATAGCTAAGTAAGCGTATCATGTATCATAATATGAGTACTTTTAAAACTAACAGGATAACACTTTTTATACTTCTTTTGGCATCTTTTTTAGGATTTATTTTTGTATTATTGCTTAATGAAAGAATTAGTATGTGTATTTCTTCATTACTCATTCTTTTTGTTATCTGGTTTTTGTGGCGTAAGTATACCTTTAGTTTTAAATATATTACGATAACTTCCGCTTTTTTTATTTTGTTTGTTTGTATTTTGTATATACCGGGAATTTTAGTCATTTTTTTTCGCCATCATGATTCTTCAGTGCGATTTTTTGCTGGAATTAATTTAAGCTTAATATTTACCACTATTGGTGTTATTTTTGTTGATTTAGTATTTAAAAATAGATTAATTAAAAGGATAAATATTTTTTTCAAAAGAAAGGTTGCTGTATTATATACGGGATGTGTGTACCCGATATTAACAATCTATGTACTTATAGCTATATTATTGGTTTTATATTATTTCAGAATTGCTCCCTCTATTCCGTTAATCTATTTAATCAGGCACCCAGGTGCGGCCCGTGTGTCGCAAGAAATGAGGGAGACTGCATTTAAATTATTAAATACACCATATAGAATGCCATTGTTCTGGCTTAGAAAATTTGGTTTTGCTATACTAGACTCTTTTTTATTTCTTTCGTATTTACTTACACGAAAGAAAAATTTTCTTGTAATTTTTTTGCTCATGCTTTTTATGGGGGTTTTATATTGTGGAGCAACTACGAGTCGTTCTGAAGTAGTTATTCTTGTACTCACGCTTTTATTATCTTATTGGATTTATGGTAGTGAAAAAAAGATAAAAATTAAAAAGATTTTAGTCTATTTATTTTTGATATTGTTGTTTCCCATATTAATCTACACATTTCAGTCAGGATTCAATCGATCATTTGTAAATATTATGTATGGTATAGGTAGAAGAATCTTTTATACTCCTGTGAATATCCTATATTCTACATTTGAATTATTCCCGACTCATCATGAATATTTATATGGAAGTTCTATACAATTTTTCCATAGACTGGGGTTTACCCAATTTTTCGATTTAAGTAATTATTTGTTTAGATTTGTTAATCCTGAGTCTCCGTTACTAAGTACAGGAACTTCGCCTGCTCCTTTTATAGGTGACTTTTATGCTAATTTTGGTTTCATTGGCATTGTTATTGGCAGTTTTATAGTTGGCTTGTGGCTTCGTGTTTCTGATGCCTTTTTTGCGTTTTCTGATAAATCGTTATTTGCTATAAGCGTCTATGCGTATTTAATTTATGCTTTTTCGTGGGCGAATTTTACTGCTTTTACTACTATTCTTTCTTCGTACGGGGTTATGATTATATACATAATTTATATTCTTACCGACCGTATTTATAAAATTTGCGTTAACAGCAAAAAATCTTGTTTGTCTGATAGAGAGGAGAGATATGAATCTGGATGCCTTAAAACATAAAAAACACAAAATCATGGGTGAATTGGAACGATCTATTATAGGCTTAATTTCGTGGATTGAAGAAAATGGATTTAGTGGATACGACCCTTATGATATCAAAGGTGTGAAGTGGATTAGGGAAAGCATATATCCATACAAAAAGACTCTATATAACAAAATTAGAAGATTTATAGTCGGTGGATTGGTCACAGTTTTTCCATCATTTATGCGAAAGATTGCTGGAGTAAATCCGGAAGTAAATCCTAAAGCTATGGGATTAATAGCAAAAGCTTACCTGAATTTGTACATTGCTTCTAAAAGAAAAGAATATTTGAGAAATGCCGAAACAATACTTAAGTGGCTGAGAAACCATACGAGCATTGAATACCCTGGAAGATATTGTTGGGGCTATCCATTCGACTGGCAATCCTGTATTCTTATACCTAAAAACACGCCTTCATCCGTAGTTACATCTATTTGTGGAGATGCATTTTATACATATCATAGTATAACAAATTCTATAGAGTCCCTTGATATTTGTAAATCTATTTGTAATTTTTTTATTGAGGATCTGAATCTAAGTTATAAAAATGATAACGAAATTTGCTTTAGCTATACGCCATTAGATGGTTTTAAAGTGCATAATGCAAATCTTTTTGTCGCGGAATATCTGATACGGATTGGTAAAAAGATAGGAAACGAAGCTTTTATAAATTATGGATTGAAGGCAGCAGAATATACAATAAGGCGGCAAAATGCTAACGGTTCATTTGAATACTGGGGAGAGGTAGAGAGAAATGATACTACATGCGCAACAAAATTAAATACAATAGATCATTACCATACTGGTTTTGTGCTACGAAGCTTGTTTGGAATTTATAAACTTACAAATGACAAGAATATTAAAAAGGCTCTGGATAAAGGATACGAATTTTATAAAAAAAACTTATTTGACGAAAACAAATTGCCCAAAATTATGCCTGATAAAAAGTATCCTATTGACATTCATAGTTGTGCCGAAGCGATTATTGCGATGTCAACCCTGAGTGAGATATATAAAGATGCATTACAATATGCAGTAGATACTTTTTTCTGGACTATTAAACACATGCAGGACAAAAAAGGCTTCTTTTATTTTAGAAAGTATAAACTATGGACTGATAAAACTCCTTACATACGATGGGGGGAAGCCTGGATGCTTCTTTCATTATCACAACTAAAGATTTCTTTGTTAAGATTGGAAGGGAGAGAACATTGAATAAAAATGCTTCGGTAAGGGTTTGTCATATTACAACTGTTCATAATGTGTTTGATGTGAGAATTTTTTATAGGGAGTGCGTTACTCTCGCAAAAAATGGGTATGAAGTTTATTTAATTGGCACTTATAATAAAGAAATCTATACTAATGGGGTAAGAATAATCCCATTACCTGAAAGAAGAGGCAGATTATTTAGATTCTTCATTAAAGACTGGATTGCGTTGGTAAAATCTTTCAAAGTGAAAGCAAAAATCTATCACTTTCACGACCCAGAATTGATCCCCATGGGGATAATTTTAAAACTATTTGGTAAGAAGGTCATATATGATGTTCACGAAAACATTAGTCTTCAAATAGCAACCAAAAATTGGATCCCTCCTTCGGTTAGAACTGTTATTTCACAAGTTTTATTTATAATAGAAAAGGTTGCTTTGCGCTTTTTTGATCATATAATAGTTGCAGGTAAAGATATTAAAGAGCAAACGCATTTTAAACCGTTTCGCTACAAGATTTCTCTTTTAAGGAATTTACCTGTTGTTGATATTGACGAATCTATAATGAAGGCAAAAAAATTTGATAAGATAAGATTTATTTATACTGGAGGTATGACAAAAGATAGAGGCATTCTTGAAATTGTAAAAGCAGCGAACAAAATCGAGTCTGATAAATTTGAGTTGTTCCTAATTGGTACATTCAAATCTATTGCTTTTGAGAATAGAGTTAAATTTTTCATAAGGGGCAGCAATAGAATTAGATATATAAGTCAGCTTCCTTACAAGCAAATGTTTAAGTTTATATCTAAATGTCATGTTGGCTTAATATGTTTTAAAAGAACGGCTAATAATGTAGGTGCTCTTTCTGGTCGTAATAACAAAATTTATGAGTATTTACAAAGTGGGTTAGCTGTAATTGGTTCTAATTTTCCCGAGTGGAAAAAGTTTATAGTAGGTAATAAAATAGGGCTAGTAGTAGATCCAGATAAGGTTGATGAAATTGCGGACGCTATGCTATACTTCATTAATAATCCTGAGCAGTTAAAAACAATGGAAAGAAACGCAAAGGATCTTTCATATAAATATATTTGGAGAAATGAGCAAAAAATTTTGTTAGATATTTACAAGGAGCTACTGAAATGAAAATTGTTTCAATAGTAGGCGCGCGTCCGCAATTTGTAAAAGCTGCTGTTGTTTCTGAGCAGTTTAGAAGTAAAGGTATTAGCGAAATTCTCGTACACACCGGCCAGCACTACGATTTTAATATGTCTGAAATTTTCTTTGAAGAACTTGGAATTTTTAAACCCCAATATAATTTAGGGGTCGGTTCTGGCCTTCAGGGCGAGCAAACTGCAAAGATGCTTGTGGGTATTGAAAAAATTTTGCTAAAGGAAAAACCGGATTTTGTCGTTGTGTATGGAGACACGAATTCTACTCTTGCAGGTGCTCTTGCTGCAGTTAAATTACACATTCCTATTGTGCATGTTGAGGCGGGACTCAGGAGTTTCAACAAGAATATGCCTGAAGAGATTAATAGAATTTTAACAGACCATTCTTCTGATTTACTATTTGCTCCTACGGATACTGCAGTAAAAAATCTTAGGGAAGAGGGGATTTACAAAAATGTATACAATGTAGGCGATGTTATGTTCGATATAGCGCTTAAAGTTAGCAAAAGTGTGGACGATTATAGAGTGTTGAAAGAGCATGAACTAATTCCTAAAAAATACATACTTACTACAATTCATAGAGCTTCCAATACTGATTCAAAAGAAAATCTTAAAAACATTTTTAAAGCTTTAAGAAAATTGTCCGAAACTTATAAAATCTTTTTCCCCATCCATCCTAGGACTCAGAAAGCAATGGACCTTTATGGCATTTCTGGCCTGGTTGAATCAAGCAATCTTATTCTAAGTGAGCCCGTTTCTTATAAGGAAATGATTGCTCTGGAAAGGAATGCTAAAGTGGTGATTACTGATTCAGGAGGGATCCAGAAAGAAGCGTATTTTTTTAAAGTACCGTGCGTTGTCGTTAGAAGCGAAACTGAATGGGTGGAGCTCGTGAATGTTGGATGGAACTTTTTGTCCGTGGTTGAAACAGATAGTATAATAAGGACGGCTGAGTATGTAATAAGTAAAGAAAAGTTTCCAGCATGGAAACCGTTTTTCGGAAAAGGCGATGCCAGTAAAAAGATTGTAGAGGTGTTAATAAAAAATGCAGGATTGTAAGAGTATATGGATTTTAAACCATTACGCTATTACGCCGGATTTGCCTGGCGGTACAAGACACTTTGACTTTGCAAAGGAACTTACAAAAAGAGGATATAGTGTAACTATATTTGCATCTGCTTTTATTCATGGAATTTTTGAATATCGAAAACTAAACAAAAAGGAAAGGTGGAAAGTTGAAAATTACGACGGAGTTAACTTTGTTTGGATAAAAACTTTTCCGTATAAAGGGAATGGCGTAAGACGGATTCTAAATATGCTTTCTTATTTTGCTTCTGTAGAACATATAGGAAAGTTATCTGCGAAAGGAGACAGCGCACTATTTGAAGCACCGGATATAATAATTGGTTCCTCTGTTCATCCTTTTGCAGCGTTAGCCGGTTATAAACTTTCAAATTTTTATAAAACTCCTTTTGTTTTTGAGGTCCGGGATTTATGGCCTCAAACTCTTATTGAACTGGGCAAAATTAGCAGTGAAAACCCTATTGTTGTAATTTTAAGAAAGTTAGAGAAATATCTTTATAAAAAATCCGATAGAATCATTGTTTTACTTCCAAGAGCCTCCGACTACATAGAGGATCTTGGTATTTCCGGAGATAAGATTGTATGGATTCCTAATGGGGTGGATATCGAAAGATTTTCTTTTGCAAAAGAAAATAACGATAATAAAAAGAATAAGTTCATCGTTTCCTATGTTGGTTCTCACGGTGTTGCAAATAATCTGGATACTTTAATTGAGGCAGCAAAGATTTTACAGGTTAATGGATATAAAGATATTTTAATAAGATTGGTTGGGAGTGGGGCTGAAAAAGAGCGATTAATCAGGAAAGCACAGATACTTAGCTTAAAAAATGTTGTTTTTGAAGATCCTGTAAGTAAGGTTAGTGTCCCATACACTCTTGCGAAGAGCGATGTACTTTACTTTGGCTTGCTTGGTAGAAATCTATTTAAGTATGGGATAAGTTCTAATAAATTATTTGATTATCTTGCTGCGGGAAAACCTATTGTATTTGCTTCCAATGCATCCAATAATCCAATTGAAGAAGCTTCTGCTGGAATATCGGTTACTCCTGAAAATCCGGAATCAGTAGCAAATGCAATAATTAAACTATACAATATGAGTGAGAGTGAAAGAAAACATATGGGGAAAAAAGGGAAAGAATATGTCGAAAAGAAATACAGCATACCGGTTCTGGTAGATAAGTTGGAAAGTCTTCTTAATAGTTTGTGTAAAGATTAGAAAAATACTGTATAATGTGTTATATTTTCTATTGCTCTGTTATATAAGTACTATCTTCTATTATTCTTCTATTATTATGTTGTATTGTAATCACTTTGTTTGTGTGTATCAAAATGTATGATATAATAAAACATACACTAAACAGGAGGTTCATATGAAAAAGAAGTTATTGATTTTACTATTCTTGGTGGTTTTTGTTTATACCATTGCAGGATTTGGATCGCTGCATGTCATAGCAAAGGCAAAAACTTTACCAGGCGGCCTTGGGCTATTGCCAGGTTGGGCTGACAAGGCAAAAGTCCCGCATATAACTCTGAAAGATACTAATGCAATGAGTTTACCTGCATCAGTGGATCTTAGTAACCTACTTCCGCCTGTAGGTAATCAGGGCCAGCAGGGTAGTTGCGTTGCATGGGCGGTTGGGTACTACTACAAAACTTTTACGGAGCATAAAGATGAGAACTGGGATGTAACTACCGACGCTCATCAGTTTTCACCGGCATTTATTTATAATCAGATCAATGGAGGCAATGACAACGGCTCTTCTTTTAATAGTGCATTTCAATTGTTAAAAGACAAAGGCTGTGACACGCTTAAAATATTCCCATATAACGACCAGGATTATACTACGCAGCCTACACAGGAACAGTTGAATTTGGCAGTTCCTTTTAAAATTGATAGTTATGCAAATATTTTTTATGGCAGATATGTTAATAGTAATGCAGGTGCGCCTACTACAAATTGGCAATGGGCAGGAACTGCGCTTACTGATCAGGATATAGTCAATTTAAAAAATATTCTTGCTGATGGAGGTATTTTTGTAATTGGTATCCCTGTTTTTTCTACATGGTATCATTCTGGTTTTGGAGCTAATGATTATATACATCAGATACCTGCTGACGGAGAAGTAACATTTTATGGTTACCACGCTGTAACGCTTGTTGGTTATGATGACAATATGCATGGCGGAGCGTTTAGAATGGTTAATTCCTGGGGGACAGATTGGGGAGATGATGGATTTACCTGGATTACCTATGATTGGGTGAAACAATGCGTAGAAGAAGGCTGGGTAATGACAGAGCTATCTCCTGATTTTACTGTACAGGTTTCAACTCCTAATGGAGGGGAAAGCTTTAATAGTGGAGATAATTGCCAGATACAATGGAATTCCTCCGATGCAGGCGGAGGAAATGCGGAATTCGCGAAGTATGCAAATATATACTATGTTCAGAATAACTCTTCACATACTATTGCATCACATGCAGACAATACAGGGAGTTATACCTGGACTATACCTGATAATTTGCAGGGTGA
>JALTBU010000010.1 GCA_027008345.1 Nautiliaceae bacterium
CAATGGAAGATATTTTTTATGCTTATAATCCTAAAACGGTTTTAAAATTAGCTCAGTTTAGAGGCGCTTTATCTCTTAGAATTTTACAGCTTCACGGCAATTTTGCAGAATATACCCCTCTTCAGGTTAAAAAAGCAGTAACAGGAAATGGAAAATCAAAAAAAGAACAAGTTGCTTTTATGGTTAAAAGAATTTTAGGTATAAAAGGAGAAATAAAACCTCTTGATATAACAGATGCCATTGCAGTGGCTATTACTCATTCACAAAGAGTTAAAAAGATACTGACTAAATGATAATCTATTAGCATAATAACTACAAAGATAAAAACAAAACAGCTCAGTGCTTAATTTTGCTTTGCAACACTCAAATTTTGCTAAAAATTTGCTCGCCTTGCGCCCTTTTAGGTAAGTACAATTTTTTATACGCAAAATTTTCGTTAAATTCCGCAACGCTGTTTTATTTTTACTTTTTCGTTATTTAGTCAGTGTCAAAAATAATATTTATCGAAACAACGCCGTAAGAGCCCCGAATTTATTCCCTACCCAACCAACCATGGGGGATATAAGGCGTTAACAATCTTGATAAATTTTGTTAAAAATAATATCATTTCGCTATGAAATCATTTAAGTTTAGAATATATCCTAATAAAGAAACAGCGAAGTTGTTAGACCAATGGTTTGGACAAGCCAGATTTGTATGGAATTACTATCTTAACCAAAGAACATTAACATACAAAGAAACGGGTAAAAGTTTAAGCTATGCAGATAATGCAAAAGACTTAACACAGCTTAAAAAACAACTTGAATATTCTTGGCTAAGTGAATGCCCAAGCCAAGCCCTGCAACAAACTCTAAAACACTTAGACAGTGCTTTTAAAGATTTCTTTAGCAGAGGAAAAGGCTATCCAAGATTCAAGTCTAAAAAATTTTCAAACAATAGCTTACATTTTCCTCAAGGATTTAAAATTCTAAACAAGCATATTGTAATTCCAAAAGTTAAAAAGCCCATTAGAATTAAGTTTC
>JALTBU010000011.1 GCA_027008345.1 Nautiliaceae bacterium
TATAACTTAGACTATTGGGTAAAAGAGTTTGAAAAAAGAGGAAATGAGGCTTTAAAAGAATTTAAAATTAAAGAACTTGCAGAGAGTTTTGTATTTGGGAGATGATTTTTTTAAGAAATTAATTAAAAAACTCTCTCTCACGCGCGCACGCGCGCGTATAGTGTCTATATAATATACTTGTATAATGTATAGTGTAGGAAGCCGAAAAGTCCGAAATTTAGGGATTTTTGAAGTTTAAATGCGAAAAAATCAGGGTTAAATGCGAAAAAATCAGGGTTAAATGCGAAAAAATCAGGGTTTTAAATGCGAAAAAATCAGGGTGAAATACGAAATCGTATTACGACCTTCCTTTTATTTATTCGTTATTTGTATTATAATTTCATAAAAAAGGCATTGAAAATGGCAAAACTTATTCAAGTTAATGGAGACTTGGAAGTAAAAAAAGCTGATGTAATAGTAAAATCAAGATATAAATTAAATCCTTTACCTTTAAAATTTATAACTACGCTTATTACAGGGCTTAAAAGAAGCGATGATATTAATGAGGAATATGTGTTTAAAGTAAAAGACTTTCAAGAGCTTACAAAATTAAAAAGAAAAGATTTGTATTGGGCTGTAAAAGAGGCTTTAAAAGAATTATTAGAAAAGCCTTTATATATACCTACTGATGATGGTTTTATTATGTGTAATTGGATTAGCGGGGGACATTATGTAGAAAATCAAGGCGAGGTTAGATTTATGATTTATCCAAAATTACGTCCTTTTTTACTTGAAGCACAAAAAAAATTTTTAAAATATAAACTTGAAAATATCCTATCTTTGAGAAGTAGTTATTCAATTAGAATATATGAAATACTAAAAGATTGGCTGGAACTTAATAAAAGATACGGAAATAAAATTGAAAAAATAATTAGCTTAAATGAATTTAGACAAATGTTAGAAATACCAAGAGGTTATCGTTATAACGATATCAAGAGATTTATTTTAGAAAAAGCAAAAGCCGAGCTTGCAGAACATAC
>JALTBU010000012.1 GCA_027008345.1 Nautiliaceae bacterium
TCCGGATCTTCATTATAAAATCTAATTCTTAACATTCCATTTAAATCTACATTTTTAATTGCTTCAGTTAATGGAGTAGCGTTTGCAAAGCTCATTCCACCCATCGCTACTAAAGCTGCTAATGAAAGTTTTTTTAGCATTTTTTCTCCTTTTTTTAATTTTTGTCTCAATATTATATCGACAAATTTTTTAAAAATCAAATAAAATGTGCTTTTTTTGTGTTATTTTCATCAAATAAATCTTACTTTTCATAAAGCGGCATTCCCATAATATTATATCCGGCATCAACATAATGAACCTCAGCCGTAACTCCGCTTGATAAATCACTTAAAAGATACATTGCACTATTTCCGACTTCTTCTATTGTTACATTTTTTCTAAGTGGTGAATTTTTTTCATTATATTTTAATATTTCACTAAAATCCCCTATTCCGCTTGCCGCAAGTGTTTTAATAGGTCCGGCACTAAGTGCGTTTATTCTTATTTTCCTTTCACCTAAATCAACTGCAAGATATCTTACACTAGCTTCAAGTGCCGCTTTTGCAACACCCATTACATTATAATGTGGCACATATCTTTGGCTTCCAAGATATGTTAAAGTTAAAATACTTCCTCCGTCATTCATAACAGGTTCAATTGTCCTGACTAAATCAATTAAAGAATATACACTTATCTCCATTGCTATATTAAATGCTTCTTTGCTTGTATCAATAAATTTACCATCAAGCGCTTCTCTTGGAGCAAATGCAACAGAATGCACTAAAAAGTCAATTTTTCCATAATCTCTCTCAATCTCTTCTTTTAGGGCATTAAGCTCTTCTGGTTTGCTTACATCAAGTGGATATATATTTTGCACACCAAGTTCATTAGCAACTTTTTCAACTCTTTTTTTAAGTTTATCGTTTTGATATGTAAGTATAAGCTCTGCACCCTGGTCTTTACAGGCTTTTGCAATACCGTATGCGATTGAGCGGTTATTTGCTACACCTACAATTAGTCCTTTTTTACCTT
>JALTBU010000013.1 GCA_027008345.1 Nautiliaceae bacterium
AGTATAAGGGAATTGGTCAAAAAATGCAAACGCTTTTATTTTCCTGTTTTTAGCCAGAGTTTTCAAATCTCTTTGAAGTGTTTCAGGATTGCATGAAATATAAATTATATTATCAAATAAATTGACAAATTCCCTTGATTTATCATCAAGTCCCCCGCGCGGAGGGTCTATAAGTACATTTTTCAAATCATACGAAGCTAAAAGAGGTGAATTTTCTTTTTTAAGATTACTAAACTCAGCCGCACTCATTGCAAGAAATGTTATATTGTCCCTGCCGTTTATATCTGCGTTAAATGTAGCCGCTTCAATGGATTCTTTATTTATTTCAGTAGCTATCACTTTTCTGAAATTTTCACTAAGAGGTATTGTAAAATTCCCGTTACCGCAATAAAGCTCAACCAAATCGCCTTTTAGCTCTTTTGAATTTTTTAAAGCCCACTCTATCATTTTTTGATTCATACCTCTGTTCGGCTGTGAAAAAGTATTCTCTATGATTTTGTATTTATAAATTTTGCCGTTAATATTAAGCTCTTCAATTAAATAATTTTTATCAAAAATATATTTTCTTCCCTTTTTCCTTACAATAAAATCAGCGTTAGAAAATTTTTCTTTTAATTTTTTAATATCTTCTGCAATACTTTCATCAACTTTTTTGTGATATATAAGAGTAACGATAAGTTCGCCTTTTGAGTTGCTTAAAAAGTCTATTTCATAAAGTTTGAATCTTAAATTATCATTTTTTTCTATTTCTTTAATCAGAGGGTCCATAATATCATATATTGCTTTATCTACAATTTTACACTCTTCAATAGGTATTACGCCCCTTCCGTCTTCTTTTCTTTTTCTCATAGCATAAAAAGTTTTATCACCTTCATGCCACACACGAAATTCAGCCCTTGCTCTGAAATGCTCATCATTTCCATGAATTATTTCAAGTTCAGGCATATCAAATTCACTAAACATCTCTTTGAGTCTGTTACTTTTCATTTCAAGCTGTTTTTCATACGGTAT
>JALTBU010000014.1 GCA_027008345.1 Nautiliaceae bacterium
ATTATTTCTTCGAAACTGAGCAAAATTCATTTAGTATAAAAAATAAAAGGGATAAGAAAAAGGAAAGGGGGGAACCTTTTTCTAAAATATTTATAAAATGGGGAGGGATATTCAATGTATAAATACATAAATGGCGGAGCTGACGGGACTCGAACCCGCGACCCTCGGCGTGACAGGCCGATACTCTAACCAGCTGAGCTACAGCTCCATTTAATGATGGTGGTCGCTACTGGGCTCGAACCAGTGACCCTCAGCTTGTAAGGCTGATGCTCTCCCAACTGAGCTAAGCGACCAATTATAATGGCGTCCCCTAGGGGATTTGAACCCCTGTCGCCGCCGTGAAAGGGCGGTGTCCTAGACCCCTAGACGAAGGGGACACATTTATTATTATTTATAATTTGATTTTTTTATGGGAAGTGGTGACCCGTGTTGGATTCGAACCAACGGCCCTCTCCTTAAAAGGGAGATGCTCTACCGACTGAGCTAACGGGTCATTAAATGGCGGAGCTGACGGGACTCGAACCCGCGACCCTCGGCGTGACAGGCCGATACTCTAACCAGCTGAGCTACAGCTCCATTTAATGATGGTGGTCGCTACTGGGCTCGAACCAGTGACCCTCAGCTTGTAAGGCTGATGCTCTCCCAACTGAGCTAAGCGACCAATTAAAAATGGTGACCCCTACGGGACTCGAACCCGTGTCGCCGCCGTGAAAGGGCGGTGTCCTAACCGCTAGACGAAGGGGCCAACCTACATCTTAGGACAATTATTTTTCACTTTTTAAGTGCTTCACTATTAAATGGTGACCCGTGTTGGATTCGAACCAACGGCCCTCTCCTTAAAAGGGAGATGCTCTACCGACTGAGCTAACGGGTCAAAAAAATAATTCCACCTTTTGTTTGTGGAATGAAATTGTAATAGAATTTTGATTAAAAGTCAAGAAAAATTAAAATAAATTACTAAATTTTATAAAAATTCTTATAGCATTCATCATTGTTTGGTATTGAACTTG
>JALTBU010000015.1 GCA_027008345.1 Nautiliaceae bacterium
CCATTTCAGCCCTTCCTCCTACAAACGGATTTTTGAGTGAATGGATGATTTTTCAAAGTATGTTAAGCTCAAGCGGAATAAACGAGCTTTCTTTAAAATTATTTTTTCCTTTTGCTATTTTTGCCCTTGCTTTAACCGGCGGACTTGCGATTGCCTGTTTTGTAAAGGCTTTTGGAATTACATTTTTAGGACTTCACAGAAGCACAAATGCAAAACACGCAAAAGAAGTAAATATTTTAATGCAAATTGGGCAAATTCTTATGGGAGGAGTTGTTATTTCTTTAATGCTGTTTTTACCTTTTATAATAAAACTTATTAATGCAGCTTTGCCAGTAGCGGATATTTATCATAAAATTTTTCCAAATATCTGGGTTATGCATTCTATTTCTAATAACGGAGGGGCTGTTTCGCCTGTTTTACTTTTAGGGGCTTTAATTGGTGTTAGTGTATTGATTTTAGTTTTTTACAAATCTTTAAATATCAAAAAAAGAATCTCCCATACTTGGGCTTGCGGATACAATACAAGTGCAAAAAGCCAATACTCAGCCACCGGTTTTGCAGGGCCTATCAGAAGATTTTTCGCTTGGCTTTACAGACCGGAAGTTCATACTCACACTCAAACCCTAGCCGGTCACAAAACAAAATTCTCTTCATCTTTATATGAAGTTCACGTAAAGCCTCTATTTGAAAAATCTTTATATGACGGAACAAAAAAAGTGGTTAATTTTATAGCCTATTTTGTTTATAGACTTTCACATTTTGAAAAAGTGAAATATGAAGCGTTGATTTTTAACCTAATTATTTTAGTTTTATTTAGTTACAGGGTATTTTATCACGATATAAGCTGGGGAAATATTTTACTTGAAATTATTATAATGGCAATTTTTATCAAAATTTTAATTATAGGGGATAAAAAATGATTGATTATTTTTTAACTGTTTTACTTGTTTTTTTGATATCTCCTTTTTTAGTGGGATTTATTAAAAGTTTTAAAATGTTTATGCTTTT
>JALTBU010000016.1 GCA_027008345.1 Nautiliaceae bacterium
TCATAAGCAACTATCAGTTTTTCATAATCTAAATCAATTCCCTCAAGCTGATTTTGTAAATATTTAACAACTTCATCAAGCCCTTTTTTCCTGATTTCCAAAGGCTCTCCAATACAATAAAAAATTTCAAAATTATTTTCTTTATAAAAATTAAATTTTTCAGCTATAAATTCCTGGCTTTCTTTTAAAATATGTCTTCTCTCACTATGTCCTATAAGCACTCTTTTTATATTAAATTCATTTAGCTGTTCAAGCCCAATTTCTCCTGTATAAGCTCCGTTTTGAGCAGGGTATGCATTTTGAGCGCCTATTATTTCATCTTCCATCAAAGCCGTAAAAGGAGGAAAAACAGCAACTTTTACATTGCCGAAATTTATTGTTTTAAGTTCACTGAGATATTTTTTTGTTTCATTTCTCGTTTTATGCATTTTAAAATTTGCCGCTACTATTCGCATATTACATCTCCCTTAATTTCAAGCGCTTCAATTCCAGGAAGTTTTTTGCCTTCAAGAAGCTCTAAACTTGCACCGCCTCCTGTTGATATAAAAGTCATCTCTTCTGCATCACCTGCTCTTGCTACCGCATCTGCTGTATCACCTCCCCCTACTACTTTTATACCGTGTGTTCTTGCAATTTCGTGAGAAATTTTAAAAGTACCGCGAGAGAATTTATCCATTTCAAAAACACCCATAGGACCGTTCCAAAGGATTGTTTGTGCATCCCATAACACTTCTCCAAAAAGTCTAACACTCGCAGGTCCTATATCAAGTCCCATCCATCCATCTGGAATTTCTTGGTAAGTCACATATTTAACTATTGAATCTTCACTGAATTTATCCGCTACAACGATATCTACAGGCAGATAAAACTTAACTCCAAGCTCTTTTGCTTTTTGCATAATATTTTTCGCTTCTTCAATTAAATCATCTTCAACCAAAGAATTTCCTACATTATAACCAAGGGCTTTTAAAAATGTAAAAGCCATTCCTCCGCCTATTATCATTTTATCAACTTTTGGTAAAAGATTTATTAATGCTTGAAGCTTACCGCTAACTTTACTCCCACCAACAACTGCTACAAACGGTCTTACTGGATTTTTAAGCAGTTTATAAAAGAAATTAATTTCTTTTAAAAGTAAAAAACCGGCAGCTTTATGACATTCATCATAAAGTTTGGCTATTGCATGAACACTCGCATGAGCTCTATGGCTTACACCAAAAGCGTCATTTATATAATATTCTCCATATTCAGCCAACTCTTTTGCAAAACTTTCATCATCTTTTGTTTCTCTCGGGTCAAACCTTAGATTTTCAAGAAGCAGTATTTCCCCTTCTTTTAAATTAGCAGCTTTGCTTTTTGCATCTTCTCCAACTACATCCTTTGCAAGGATAACATCCTGTCCTAAAAGATGTGAAAGTCTTTTTGCCACAGGTTTTAATGAAAATTTTTCATTAAATTCCCCTTTTGGTCTCCCAAGATGACTTCCTATTACAATTTTACATTCATTATCAAGTAAAAATTTAATAGTATGAAGAGCCATTCTTATTCTTCTATCATCAGTAATATTTCCAAACTCATCTAAAGGCACGTTAAAATCACATCTTAAAAAAACTTTGCTACCATTTTTAATATTTATGTCCTTAGGCGAATTTATTTTCATTTTTCTCCTTTTTTTAAAATTATAACATAGGTTAAAAATTTAGCTATATGAGTATTTCAGGAACTGAGCAAAATTTTTAAACAAAAATTCAATATATTACTATATTACACATTAACTTATCCACCCATTAACTTATCTACTCCTCATCCCATTATCCACTCAGTCATATCAAGAAGTCTGTTTGAATATCCCCATTCATTGTCATACCAGGTAAAAATTTTTGCCATTTTTTCGTTTGTCTGAGTTAAATCAAGTGCAGCTATACTGCTTTCTCTTCTTCCATTTATATCAGAGCTTACAAGATAATGCTCATCAACAGCCAAAATACCTTTTAACTCATTTTGTGAATATTGTTTTAATAAATCATTTATTTCACTTGCCAATACATCTTTTTTTAAATCCACAACAATATCAATTAAAGACACATTATTTACAGGCACCCTTACGCTTCTTCCATCCAGTCTTTCTTTCATATTCGGAAGGACTTTATAAATTGCTTTTGCCGCACCTGTAAAAGTAGGTACAATATTGCTTGCAGCTGCGCGTGAACGCCTGATATCACGATAATTTGGAGCATCAAGAAGTTTTTGATCCATAGTGTAAGAGTGAATTGTAGTAATAAAACCTCTCTCAACTCCAAAATGTTTATCCAAAACCATAATAATAGGAGCCAGTGCATTTGTAGTACAAGAAGCATTTGAAATAACAGATTCTCCTTTATATTCCGTATGATTTACACCAAAAACATATGTAGGAGTATCATCATTTGCAGGGGCTGAGATTATAACTTTTTTAACATTTCCTTTAATATGGCCTTTTACCAATTCACTGCTTAAAAATTTGCCGGTTGCCTCTATTACCACATCGGCTTCGCTGAAATCACATTCATACGGAGTCTCATTTTGTGAATATTTGACAATATGTTTTCCTATTTTTAAATGTTCTTTATCGATAACATCCACATCTTCAAAAACTCCCCTTATTGTATCATTTCTTATTAAGTATGCTGCAAGTTTTATATCCATTAAATCGTTTATTGCCACAAGTTCAAAATCGTCTCTTTGCAAAAGAGCTCTTGTTACATTACGGCCTATGCGACCAAATCCGTTAATTGCAATTTTCATCAACGCCCTTTTTTATGAAATTATAGTAAAATTCCATTATGAATATTGCAATTTTTGGCGGAAGTTTTGACCCTGTACATTTAGGACATATTGAAATTGTTAAAAAAGCTCTTAAAGATAAGGATATTGACAAAGTGATAATTGTCCCAAATTATTTAAATCCTCTTAAAAATTCATTTTCAGCTCCGCCTGAACTTAGATACAAGTGGCTAAAAGAGGTTTTTAATGATTTCAAAAATGTGGAAATAAGTGATTTTGAGATAAATAAAAACCGTCCTGTTTATTCGATAGAGACAATAAATCATTTTAAACCAAAATATTTTATCATTGGAAGCGATAATTTACAAACGCTTGATAAATGGAACAAAATTGATGAAATTTTAAAAAAAGTTGAATTTATCGTTGCTAAAAGAGGACATATTGATAAAAATCTTCTTAAAAAATATGGTATAAAAAAAATAATTAATATTGATATACCTATTAGTTCGACTGATATCAGAAATTGTAAATTCAAATATTTACCAAAAAAAATTCAAAAAGAAATAAAGGAGTTTTATGGACAGAATTGCAAAAATCAAGGAACTGCTTGATGAAAAAAAGGCACTTGATATTATGGATTATGATTTAAAAAACAGTGATTATTTTGTAGATTATGTAGTGGTTGCAACCACAATGGCAGATAAACATGGATATGCCCTGCTTGATCATCTCAAAAAAAATCTAAAACCATTAGGAGAAGAATTTTTGGGTGTTGATGAAAGTGATGAGTGGATATTAATAGATTTAGGAGATATTTTGATTCATTTAATGAGTGAAGAGTATAGAGCAAAATACCAAATGGATAAATTTTTA
>JALTBU010000017.1 GCA_027008345.1 Nautiliaceae bacterium
ATATGCGGAGGTCATACGCATACTATTATGAAATATGGGATTAATCAAATCTTGCCTGATAATATAGAATTTATCCACGGGCCCGGCTGTCCTGTATGCATTATGCCAAAAGAGAGGATTGACCATGCAATAGTTTTAGCAAAACAGCCTGATGTAATTTTAGCTACTCTTGGAGATATGATAAGAGTGCCTGGAAGCAATTCAAGTTTAGCAAAAGCCAGAGCTGAGGGAGCAAATGTAGTTCCTCTTCATTCAACCCTTGATGTACTTGAAATTGCTAAAAAAAATCCTGATAAAAAAATAGTGTTTTTTGCAATAGGATTTGAAACAACTACTCCAATGACAGCCGCTTTAATGAAAAGAGCATTTAGTGAAGGAATTAAAAATATTTATTATCATATAAATCATGTTTTAGTTCCGCCTCCAATGAGAGCGATTATGGATGATGGTAAGGCTAAAATAAATGCTTTTATAGGTCCAAGTCATGTGAGTGTTATAATTGGGGCAAAAGCATATGAATTTTTAGTTAAAGACTATAATACTCCTGTTGTAGTTGCAGGGTTTGAGCCTGTTGATGTGATGGAGAGTATTTTAATGCTTTTAAAGCAAAAAAACGAAAACAGATGTGAAGTTGAAATTCAATACAAAAGAGCTACAACTTATGAAGGAAATATAGTGGCTCAAAAAATGATTGAAGAATTTATGGAAGTTAGAGATACTTTTAGATGGAGAGGTCTTGGGGATATACCAAAATCTGCTTTAAAGCTAAAAGATGAATATTCTCAGTTTGATGCAGAAAAAGTCTGGGCTGATGTATTACCAAATACTCCAATTGATGATCATAAACTTTGTATTTGTGGAGATATTTTAAAAGGTCTTGCTAAACCAAATGATTGTAAAGTTTTTGGCACTGCTTGTACTCCAAGTAATCCACTTGGTAGTTGTATGGTAAGTGATGAAGGTGCATGTAATGCTTATTACAGATATGCAAGATAAAGGAAAATGATGGATAAAAAAATAACATTAGCTTATGGCGGCGGCGGAGAAGAGACAAACAAACTTATAAAAGAACTGTTTTATGAAAATTTTAAAAATGATATCTTAATTAAAGCTGAAGATGCCGCAGTTATAAACATAAACGGCAAAACAGCTTTTACTACTGATTCCTTTACAGTTGACCCAATATTTTTTAATGGTGGAAATATTGGAAAACTTAGCGTTGCTGGAACTTGCAATGATTTAGCTATGATGGGGGCTAAGCCGGAGTTTTTGAGTATTTCTTTTATAATAGAAGAAGGTTTTGATTTTGAAGATTTGGAAAAAATTGTAAATTCTATTAAAAAAGAGCTTCAAAAAGTAGATGCGAAAATTGTATGCGGAGATACAAAAGTAGTCCCAAGTGGAAGTGTAGATAAAATATTTATAAACACAAGCGGAGTTGGAAGTATAAAAAAAGAAAATATAAGTGCGCATAATATTAAGCCCGGTGATAAAATCATTATAAGCAGAGACATTGGAAGACACGGGAGCGTGATTTTAGCTAAAAGATATGGAGTGGATACCGACATTCAAAGTGATTGCAAAGTTTTGTGGGATGAGGTAAAAGCATTAATTGATGCTAAAATTAATATTAAGGCTATGAGAGATGCAACAAGAGGAGGACTTAGTGCCGTTTTAAATGAATGGTCTGAGGCAAGCAGTGTGGCAATAGAAATTGAAGAAGAGCAAATCCCAGTAAGCGATGAAGTAAAAGGACTTTGTGAAATATTTGGATTTGAACCAATGGATTTGGCAAATGAAGGAACATTTATTCTTGCAGTTTCTCCTGATGACGCGAAAAAATCTGAAAGTATATTAAAAAAATACAATCCTAATGCTTCAATCATAGGCGAAGCAGTTGAGGGGAATAGAGTGATTTTAAAAACAACATATGGAAGCAAAAGATATATAGATTTGCCAAAAGGCGAATTATTACCAAGGATATGCTGATGCAAAAAAAAATTGTAAAAATGTTTGATGAAATAGCTCCAAGCTATGATATTGTAAATAGAATTGTAAGTTTTGGCAGTGATAAATTATGGAGAAAAATAGCCATTAAAAAATCTCTAAAACATTTACCTAAAAATCCAAAAATTTTAGATGTAGCATGTGGCAGTGGAGATATGATAGAAGAATGGAAAAAATATACTGATAATATCATAGGACTTGATCCAAGCCAAAAAATGCTTGAAGTTGCAAGAAAAAGATTCCCAGAAATTAAATTTTATCAGGGACTTGCTCAAAATTTACCATTTGATGATAAAAGTTTTGATGTGATTAGTATCTCTTTTGGAATAAGAAATGTTGTTGAAATTCAAAAAGCTATTGAAGAGTTTGCAAGGGTTTTAAAAAAAGAAGGGATTTTATTAATACTTGAATTTACAAAACCAGAAAAAAAATCAACTATCAGAAATTGTATAGATTTTTATTCTAATAAAATCTTACCGAAAATCGGAGGAATAATCAGCGGAAATAAAGAAGCTTATGAATATCTCCCAAATTCAATTCAAAAATTTTATACATTAAATGAACTTTGTGAGAAATTAAATAAAAAATTTGAGGTTATTGAAGCTAAAAATTTTAAACTCTCTCCTGCTTCAATGATAATAGCTAAAAAGATTTAATTTAGTACTGACTAAATAAAGCGAAACAATTGCAAATTTTAGCGAAATAAAAGCGTTAAAAAAAGCATTTTGTTTGAGCGAAGCGAGTTAATGTTTTTTAGCTTTTATTAAGAGTTAAAAAATTCGCATTTTTGTTGAGCGTATTAAGTCAGTACCTTTAATTTTTAGCTTCTTTATTTATAACTGCATTTCCAAAAGCTTCAATACCTCCGCTTATTTGTAAAGCACGAGGAGTATAAACTTTATAATTTTTATCAATATAGCTGTAAATTTTATTTAAAAATTCACCTCTAAATAAATCTCCTACAATTATCGCTCCATCCAGATCATTGTCTTTATGAAACGAATCATATTGATTTGATAAAAACTCGGCAAAACTCTCAACCACTCCGTAACTTAAAAGATAATTATCAACACCTGCTAAATGAAAACTCATAGCAGTTCTTATTGCCCATAGAGGATTTAAGTTATTACCATCCATTTTATAATCAATTCTCGGTCCCTTTTTAGTCATAGCTTCATTTGAATGTTTTAAAATTTCTCTAAACCCATCATCAATATTTTTTGCCATACCAAGAACTATTGCTATGAGTCCCCATAAATAATAAATTCCCTTTTTATCGCTTTTTATACTAGCGTTCAAAGCATTTTCAAAAAACTCAGGTCTTTTTTCTTTAAAATTTTTAATAAGTTTAGGACCTGTTTCATTCATAATAGTAATTTGAGCAAATATTTCTTCAAAATTTTCAAAATCAAATTTAAAATCAATATATTCAATAAGTCCAAATTTAGGAGAATTAATTAAAATCTTATTTTCATCTTCATAAAAACAAAATCCCATAATATTTTTATCCCTCAAATTCCACTGCTCTAATACACCATAAAATCCGCTAAAAGTAGGTTTTGTCTCTTTTGAATTAATCTCACCTAAATTTTTAAGTTTATCAATCACCCCATTCTTATATCCATAATCTTTATATTTACCATCAACTCCTATATCTTTTTCAAAAGCAGGAATAATTCCTCTATCTCCACTTTCAATCAAAATATCTTTTGCATCAGTAACCACTGCAAAAAGAGGTTTTTCAACTTCAACATTAAACTCTAAATCTTTTGGATTATTAGTTTGTCTAAATCCAAGAAGTTCAAAATCACTAACTTCAAATAAAAACTCAGTTACCATACAATCAGGTAACTTCACATAAAAAGCTGGAATTGATGAGTTAAAGACTTTTTTAAATTCAATATTTGTTTTAAGCTTAATAAAAGGTTTTTCTATACTTGCCAATGCTTTTGCATCCCCTTCAAATGCCATAAAATATTTAGAAATTGAGGCCAAATCTTTTGCCATAACAAATTCAGCGTTTTTTAAATCTTTGCTTATTTCATAAGCCCCATTCATAGTTTGAATATAAATATTTCCACTTTCTAACTTTTTAGCTAAATTTTCAAAAAACTTTCTTCTATCTTCTTTTTTATTAAAATCCCACTCTCCATTCTCAACTCTTAACTCTTCACTCGTTCTATATCCACACACTTCACAGTGATGAAAAATATCAAAATAATACTCATTCTCTTCATCTTTTACTTCTCTAAGACACTTAGGACATGGAGGAAGAGATATATTCGGAAAATTTCTATTTAAATCATCTTTAAATTCATCTACAACTTCCGCATCAAGGGATTTTAAAAATATACTCATTGGAATTTCATTTGCAATATTTCTTGAAAATTCTTCTATTTTATCTTCTTCACCTTCTATAAAAGCATATAAATTTTCTAAATCTCTACTTAACCCAAGTTTTAAATCTTTTGCATTTCTTATAAGTATCTTTTCAACTATTCCCTGATTTGAAGGCAGATTAAAAGTAAATTTTAAAATCATTTTACATCTCCTGCTTCAAAACCTCTTAATGACTCTTTTGGTACTCCTCTTTTATAAGAAATCCTTGCAATTTCTTGAATATCCACATTTGGATTTTTAATTTTACATTCTACCCCAAGTTTGCTAAGCTCATTTATTAAGATTTTCTCCATTAATTTAGAAGCTTTTTTTACAGGCTCAGTCAAAGTAAATGTCGTATCTTCACCAATTACATAAGGTACAACTCCAATAATTTTAGTCTCAGGCAAATCACCCATCATATGGATCATTTCAAGCGTTTGAAGCATTTCAACTTCATGAGCACTTCCCTGCCAGCTTACACACTCAGGCACATCTAAAAAATCAAAAAAATAAACATCTCCAATTTCGCCCTCATCTACATCTACCGTATCAAAAATAAATACTTTATCATATTCAACAATTATTGGAATAAGTCTTTGAGCAAGGGTACCACCATCAATTAAATCTACTTGATGTCCTTTAAATTCATATTTTTCATCCAAGTAATTTACAAGATGAACTCCAACTCCCTCATCTCCAAAAAGTATATTACCTATACCTAAAACCAAAATTTTCATTAATTTCCTTTAAATGTAAAATAAAAAACAAAAAAATTTTACTTTTTATTTTACATTTTTAGAAGGAGGGCAAGGGAAAAATCAGTGATCTTCTTTTTCCCATTTCATACCAGAGAATATTGCATCCATTCCACCATTTTTACCAAACACTGCATTATAAACAGCCATATAAATATGGATAAATACAACAATTATAATTGCCCACATAAAAATGTGATGCCAGAGTCTAACATAAGCAAGGCCGCCAAAAATACTCTCTACCCATTTTGCAAACGGATAAAGCATTCCACCAAGACCACTATGATAAACTTCTGCATAAAGTGCAAGTCCAGTAATTATAATCCCATAAAAAAATACATAAAGCATAGTATATGCCCAAAATTGCAAGGGGTTATATACACCCTTTGTGTGAGGATGTTTTGAAATTAAAAGATAATATCCAATTTGTTGAAGTGCTATTTTAATATTAAAGGCATCTTTTATTGAAGCTCTCTCATATTTAGCTTCTGGGAAAAAGAAAAAATAAATAGTTTTATATAAAACCGCACCAATCATCGCAAATCCAAAAATAATATGCCATTCTCTAAGCTCAGCTTGTAAAAATCTTGTTGGAGTTGGAGAAATGGTTCCATATGTAATATAAGGATTTGCAATATAAAACCCTGTTGCAATCAAAGCAAAAATGGATATTGCTCTAATCCAGTGTTGCCATCTGTATCCGGCGGAAAATTCAATTCCGCCAAGATAATTTCCTAAAATTTTTAAAAATTTCATTGTTGCCTCCTTAGCATGCGCCATATAGTGGGTCTACTTTAAATTCACCAAGTTTTTTACCTTTTACATCCATTACATGAACCGCACATGCAATACATGGGTCATAAGAGTGAATATTTCTGATAACTTCAAGAGGTTTAGCAGGATCAGCTAATTTCATACCTATTAAATTGTGTTCATAAGCACCTTTTTTACCGTTTCCATCAGCCGGACCTGCATTCCAAGTAGATGGAACTACCGCTTGCCAATTTTCAATTACACCATCTTTAATTCTACACCAGTGACTTAGCATCCCTCTTGGAACATCTCCAATAAATCTACCTTTATATTCAGTATTTTTATCAATTACATATGGTGCTACTGTGCTTTGGTCAACTTTTAGATTTTCTACTAAGTTATTAAATGCTTCAAGTCCATAATCAGCAATAGTTTTTGTTTGAAGCATTCTTGCTGCAGTTCTTCCAAGAGTTGTGAAAAGTGCTTCTGCCGGAAGTCCTGTTTGAGCTAAAAATTCATCAACTACTTTTTTAACTTTTTCATTGCCTTTTGCATAATTTACAACCATACATGCAAGAGGTCCAACTTCCATAGGTTCTTTATCATATCTTGGTGATTTAATCCAAGAGTATTTACCCTTCGGATTTGCAACTTTTGCTTTTACAATTTTACCCTCACCATCAACACTTTCACCATCTACATAACCAGTATAATCAGGAATTGTCTCACCATTATATGGATGTCTAAATCCTGTATCTTTATACCAAGAATGTGTTACATCCTCTTCAATTTTACTTTCATCAATTTCATAAAATTTTCCAAGGTCAAAATCTTTAATATATCCGCATGCATCAAAAAGCCATCCGTTTGCACTTGTTTGCATTGTTCTATAAGTTAAATAATTTCCAAGATTATTTTTTTGAACAACGCTTGGCTCATTGCCATAAGCAGATGCTGCCATTACAATATCAGCATAATAAGCTCTGTTTGTATAATCAGCAAGCTGTTTAAATTTAGTCATATATTCAGCAAGTCTGCTTGGGTCTTGTAAATCCATAATACAAGTAACACCACCAACTGTAAGACTTTGCGGATGTGGGTTTTTACCACCAAAAATAGCCATCATTTGAGCTGCGATTCTTTGCATTTCAAGTGTTTTTAGATAATGAGATAAAGCAATTAAATTTTGTTCAGGTGTAAATCTCATTGTTTTATGACCAAAATATGCGTTTTTAAATGGTCCTAAATCACCTTTTTTTGCAAAATTTGCTACTCTTTTTTGAACTTCTTTAAGTTCATCTTCACCAGTTGCAATTGGATTATATCCTTTTGGAACATACTTAAATGCTTCTTCACTGGCTTTTTTAGGGTCAGCTTTTAGAGCACTTAAAATATCAACCCAGTCAAGTGCATGCAATTGATAAAAATGCACAATATGGTCATGGAAAAATAGAGCATAATCAAGAAGTGTCCTTGTCAATAACGCATTTAATGGAGGTTTAATTCCAAGAGCATTTTCAACAGCTGTAATACCTGCTTTATAATGTGAATAAGTACAAACCCCACAAATTCTTTGTGTCATAAATCCTGCATCTCTTGGATCTCTACCTTTTAAAATTACCTCAATACCTCTCCAAAGAGTTGCAGATGAATAAGCATCTTTAATTACATTATTTTCATCAATTACTACCTCGACTCTTAAATGTCCCTCAATCCTTGTTATAGGATCTATTACTACTCTTTTTGTTGCCATCTATTACTCCTTAGGTTTTTTAATAGCACTTATAGCTGCATGAGCCACTATTGCCACACCAGCAAGTGTTAAAATAGTAATTCCTACCTTATCTGCAGTTGCGTCAGCTGAAACTGATTCAAATTTATGGTTTGCAAGAGGTTCTTCATACGGTGCCATTGAATCCCAAAAATCAGGTTCACTACATCCGATACATCCATGTCCTGCCTGAACCGGCCATGATGTATGTTGATTAAATCTTTCTCTACTACAATTATTGAATGTATAAGGTCCTTTACAGCCTTTTTTGTAAAGACAAAAACCGTTCATTGCTTCTTCACTACCAAACTCTTCTACAAATTCACCCGCATCAAAATGCCCTCTTCTCTCACACAAATCATGAATTCTAAGCCCATAAGCAAATTTTGGTCTGTTAAAGTTATCAACTGCCGGCAGTTGACCAAAAAGTATTACATAAACAATTGTCCCAACAATATTTTTTGCACTCGGAGGACATCCAGGCACATTAATAACTTGCTTATTAAGAACTTTATGAATTCCTTTTGCTCCTGTTGGATTTGGAGCGGCTGCTTGAATTCCACCAAAAGAACTACAAGTACCAACTGCAATAATTGCCGCAGCATCTTTTGCGGTTCTTTTTAGTTTATGAAGACCTGTTTCAGCATAAGGTCCGATTGTAAGATATTCACCACCGTCTTTTGTAGGCACACCGCCTTCTACACATAAAACATATCTACCTTTAAATTTTTCAAGAGCTTCTTCATAATTCTCTTCTGCCTGCCAACCAGCCGCTGCCATAATAGTATCGTGATATTGGAGATTGATATAATTAAAAATCAAATCATCAATTGTAGGAGTATCAGTTCTAAGAAGACTCTCACTACATCCTGTACATTCAGCCAAATGAAGCCATACAACAGGAAGTCTGTCACTAACCTCAGCAGCTTCTGCCACAACCGGAGCAAATGAAGCCGGGAGTCCAAGAGTTACAGCCAATGCACCTGACCATTTTAAAAAATCCCTTCTTGTAAAACCGTTTTCTTCCAACATTTCAGAAATTGATTTTGGAGCAATCCCAGGAAGTTTCCTAAGTTCTGCTATCCTTTGTTTTACTTTTTCTAAATTTAACATTGCCTTCCCCTTAAATGAAGATTAATTCAATGAATATTATATACTAAATGTTCATTCATTTTCAAGATTAAATTAAAATTAATTTAAAAAAATTTTCTAATGACTCACACAAATGGCACAAATATCAAAACATTTAAAAATAAAATCGGCATATTTTTCGTTTTCACCCATCAAAGCAGCCTGAGCAGGAGAAGGATTTTCTTTTGTAGAGTTTGAAAGATTAAATTGGGTAGGAACTATGATATTGTAATTTTTTATTTTTTCATTTTCTATTTCTATTTGATGAATTAAACTTCCTCTTGGAGCTTCAATTACAGCTTCTCCTTTACCGGATTTTTTAATAGGTTTAATATAACTTTTTTCATTTATATCTATTTCATTAATTTTTTTAAGAAGATATTTAAAAATCAGATTAATTTCATAAAGTCTTGCAAAGATTCTTGTATATATACTGTCTTGATATTTTTTATATACTTTATATATTAATTCATTTTCTAAATTTCTTGCAAGCGGTCCAACTTCAAAATATTCGTTTTTATATAAAACATTTTTATTAAGAGAATTTGAATCTACTTCAAAAACATATTTTAGTTCACCATTTTTTTTAAAATATAAATTTTGTCCTAATACTAAAAATTTATTAATACTTTTACCAATTTCTTTTGGAATTTCTTCAAATAATTCTTCTAAATCTTCACTTCTTCCATCAATATCCATAATCTCTTGATATCTCTCAAACACTTCTGAAAGAAAATTTTTAATTTTTATAATTTCAAGATTAGTAAGATCACATGTAACTCCTCCTGGAATTGCATAAGAATTATGTGGAAACTGCCCGGCTATTAATGCAATAATTTTTGCAATATCTTTTGTAAATTTTAAGGCTTTGAAATAATCTTTCTTTTTAACACTTGGATATAAAGTTAAATAAAACCATTTTATATGATTTTGAATTATTTCAAGCCCAAGTGTAATATCTCGTAAAATTTCAGCTTTTTTTGTTATCTTAACTTCAAGTGCATCTTCTATCGCTTTTGCAGTGGCAATCAAATGAGAATGACCGCATATTCCACAAATTCTTGGATTAATTACACATGCATCCATATAATTCCTGTTTTTTAAAAATTCTTCCATTCCCCTATATTGCCAAAATTCAATTTCGGCAAATTCTATTAATTTATTTTTTTTATGAATTTTTAAAGTAGCTTCACCTTCTATTTTGGTAATTATTTTTTTAGTTATCTTCATCGATCAATCTCTTTATAAGTCTTTCATTTTTTAAACTTTTTGAAACCCCGGCAAGTGTTAAATAAGCTCTTTTAGATACACCTAATGGAATATTTGCAGGAATTCCCATAAACTTTACCGTTTCAAATAAATTTCTTTTAGGAAAAGTTTTTTCAGTACATCCAAAACATGGAGTACCTGCCCTTGGCTTTGAATTTACTTCATTCCATAAAATTTTATTGCAGCTGCTGTGAGTATATGGACCTTGACATCCTTGCTCATAAAAAAGACACCCTTCTTTTGTACCAAAATCCAAAGCATCAACTTTCCATTCAAAATATTCATTTCTGACACATCCCATATGAGATGTATATGAATAAATCTCTTTTGGTCTATTTTCTCCATCAAGTAAAAGTTTTTTATTTTCAATTAACATTTCAATTGCATAAGCTATCCATTCAGGATGTGGAGGACATCCCGGAATTGAAATAATTTTATCTTTACATTTAAAAAATTTTCCCTTCTCATCTTTATTAAATAAAACTCCCTCTCCAAATATACCTCCATAAACCGCACAAGTACCAATTAAAAGAACTTTATTTGAAAATTTTATAAGTTTTGAAATAAGTTCAATTAAATTATATTCAAGCCTTGAAAAATTATTTTTTAAAGCACCTTCAATAATTAAAATATCGCTTTTTTGAATTTTAAATTCATTTGAAGGCAAAAGAGGATGATAAAGAAATTCTATTTTATTTAAAAGCTCTTTTATCTGAGGATAATTATAAAAAGAATGAGAACATCCATAACAACTAACAGCATCTATCCATAAAACCTTAGGCTTTGAGTGCATTGTAAATATTCTCACTTACAGGTTCTATATATTCTTCAATATCTTTTCCAAGTATCCCTTCTCTATATAAAAACACAAGCCCTCCAAGATAGCCCATAAAAAGACCAAAAGCTGAGAAAAAATCCTGATTTTTAAGCTCTTTTTTTCTAACTCCCTCTTCAAAAAATATCATAATCTCAGTAACAAAAGCACTTACACAAAGCATTCCCTCACATCCGTTATTAAAAATCTCTTTATTTGAGAGATATACTCTCATAAAATAATCTACAAGTTCAGGCTCAGATTTTGTCTTTTTAAAATAAAGCGCAACTATTTTTTTGATTTTTTCTTTTGTTGGAATTTCCATTTCATTGATTTTCTTAAGCTCTTCTCCAAAAATTTTTGAAGTATATATTAAAAGCTCCTTTGCAAGCGATTCTTTTGAAGGAAAATAATTATACATATTTCCTACACTCATATCCATTTCTTTTGCAATATCTGCAATAGTAGTATTATAAAATCCATTTTTTGCAAAAAGATTAAGTGCGGTTTTCATTATTTCAAGTTTTTTTTCTTCTTTACTCATCAAAAAACCTTTTTTTATTATTATATTATAATTTCAAAAAAAGGTTAATAATGCACGAATTTTCAATAGTTGATTCTTTACTTCATTTAGCAGAGGAACATGCCGCAAAACATAATGCAAAAAAAGTTACAAAACTTGAAATAAAAATTGGTATTTTAAGCGGAGTGGAACCGGATTTATTAAAAACTGCATTTGAAACTTTCAAAGAAGGAACTATCTGTGAAGAAGCCGAATTTATTATGAATATTCAGCCAGTAGTTATTAAATGTCAAAAATGCGGATTTGAAGGAGAGTTAAAAAAAGATGAATATCTATGCCCTAAATGTAAAAGCTCTGAAATAAAAATAATAGATGGTGAAGATATGTATCTTATGTCTCTTGAACTTGAACAGGAAGAATAATAGTTATTTTGGTATTGAAGGAATTTGTATTTCAACTCTGGAAGTATGTTTTTTAGGATAAAGCATATGATAAATTGAAAAAGCTCCTATAAACAAAAGTCCTATAAGTATTACTGCAATTACAAATAATATATAAGGTCTTAAAACACATAAGAGGGCTTTACATCTTGCTGTGGCAATAAAAGGAAAAATAAAAAGAAGAATAAAAAATAAAAATAATCCTCCTATCTAACCAATTAATGTAAACAAAAAAATCCTTAATAAATTTTAGGAGCTATTTTGATTTTATAAAGACTCCTGTTTATATAAAGATTACCCGTGTATGGGTCAAATTCAACCTCATCAGGCAAAAAACAGGTTTTTAAATCTTCAAAAACCAAATCATCAAATCTTATTTTTTTATCAAAAAATTTCTCAATTACCACTTTGGTATTTACAACTCTTACGTCGTTTCCAAGGGCATACTCAACCATTGCTTCAAATT
>JALTBU010000018.1 GCA_027008345.1 Nautiliaceae bacterium
ATTTATCAGATTCTAAAAAAACATAATAAAATAAGCAAAGACAGTTTTTATAAAATAACAAACGAACTTTTAAAAAACAAAATCATCTACGAAGTAAATAAATTTGATTCACCTAAATCTCCAAAAAAATTTTTTGCATATAATTTCGCCTTTAAAAACATTATGACAAATAGAAAAAACATATTACACACTTTTGAAAATATTATTTTTTTAGAACTTAATGAAAAAGAAGTTTTCTATAAAGACACTTTAAGTTTTTATCTTCCTCAAAAAGAACTAGGCATTTTGGTTTTGCCATTTGCAAATGAAGAAGTGGTAGAAGAAAAACTAAAAAAAGTTTCAGATGTTAAAAAAGTTGAAATAATTACGATATCTAATGAATTTGAAATTGAAAATAAAAAATTTGAAGTGGAGGTAATACCGTTTTGGCGATGGCGATTTGCGGAATAGACGAAGCAGGCAGAGGACCGATTGCGGGACCAATGGTTTTTGCAGGATGCATATTAAGTGAAAAATGTAAAGTGAAAAGTGAAAAGTGGTATGAAATATTAACAGATTCAAAAAAACTGACATCAAAAAAAAGAGAAGAGTTATTTGAAATAATAAAAGAAAACTCAATTTATCATATTGTATTTAAATCTAATGATGAAATTGATGACAAAGGCTTATCAAAATGTATAAAAGAGTCATTAATTGAAATTAAAACAACTCTAAAAGCCCAAAAATATCTGTTTGATGGGAATTCAAGTTTTGGGGTTGAAGGGATTGAGACAATCATAAAAGGAGATGAAAAAATAAAAGAGATAAGTGCCGCAAGTATCTTGGCAAAAGTAAGCAGAGATAGATTTATGATTGAAATTTCAAAAAAATATCCCGAATATAAATTTGACAAACACAAAGGATACATTACAAAAGAGCATAAAGAACTTATAGAAAAATATGGCTTTTGCGATATTCACCGCAAAAGTTATAAATTAAAACCCTCAACTCCATCACTATTTGAGGATATACAATGAAAAAATTTTTCCATCTGTTTTTAGCTTTTAAATTATATGCGGCATTTCCGGATTATTATTATCATATAAAAAATATAAAACAGCAAAAAAAAGCATTTATAAATATACTCCTTCCCCTGATACAAAAAGAAAATAACAATATTTTAAAAACCAGGGAAAAAGTAATTGAAATTTTCAAAGATCCTTATTATCTGCTTGATAAAAATAAAATAGAATTTTTAACAATTCTTGCAAAGAAATACAAAATAAAAAATATAAATGACAAAAAATCTTTTCTTATAAAGATTGACAAAATTCCACCTTCCCTTGCACTTGCCCAGGCTGCAATTGAAAGCGGTTGGGGTAAAAGTAGATTTGTAAAACTCGCAAATAATATCTTCGGTCATTGGGAATATTCAAATAAAGGAATAAAACCAAAAAGTACATATTCACATATAAAAATAAATTATTCACTAAAAAAATTCAATTCACTTGAAGATTCAATCAGAGCTTATATGTTAAATCTCAATAGAAATCCGGCTTATATAAATTTTAGAAAAAAAAGAAGTCTTTATCATAAACTTCATAAAAACTTCACAGGACTTGATGCAGCACCTACTCTTAGAAACTACTCACAATTAAAAGAAGAATACGTAAAACGGCTAAAAAATATGATTAAACTAAATAAATGGCAACAATACGATAATTAGTCATCTTTTTGTCACTTTTAAGGATTAAAATTAAATAAAAAAAGGAGAAAAGATGAATAATTATCAACAATATATTGATTTAGCAATTACCTGGGGGGTTAAAATTGCAGGAGCAATAGCTGTTTTCATTATCGGTAAATGGATAGCAAAAATTTTAACAAACCTTTTAAGAAAAGGTCTTGAAAAATCAAATACTGATGTAACACTTGTTAAGTTTTTAGGAGATTTGGCATATTTTGGTTTACTTGTATTAGTAATTATTGCAGCTCTTGGAACACTTGGAGTTGATACTACATCATTTGCGGCAATTATCGCAGCAGCAGGTTTAGCAGTAGGTCTTGCACTTCAACAAAACTTTTCAAATTTTGGGGCAGGTGTAATTATATTATTTTTAAGACCGTTTAAAGTGGGTGATTTTGTAGAAGCCGGAGGAGCTACTGGTGTAATTGAATCAATAGGAATTTTTAATACTATATTTAAAACAGGAGATAATAGAATTATAATCGTTCCAAATTCAAACATAGTAGGAAATAATATTGTAAACTACTCAAAAGAGCCTATTAGAAGAATTGATTTAGTAATAGGTGTTGGATACGAAGATGATTTAAAACTTGTAAAAGAAACACTTGAAGATATTTTAAATTCTGATGAAAGAATATTAAAAGATCCTGCTCCCGCAGTGGCACTTGCAGAACTTGCAGACAGCAGTGTAAATTTCAATGTAAGACCTTGGGTAAAAGGTGAAGATTACTGGGCGGTAAGAAGCGCATTACTTGAAAAAATTAAACTTACTTTCGATGAAAAAGGTATCAACATCCCTTATCCTCAAATGGATGTACACGTAGACCAAAAAGCGGCTTAATTTCCGCTTTTTTTCAATATACTTTCACTTCCTTATAAAATTTAATACTAATCTTTACTCAACATTCTGAATTTAATACTCTTTAATTTAAAATCAATAATTTAAACTTTCGAACTTAATCCCACTTCTTTTCCTGCTTCCTCATCTCTGATTTCTTTTTCCTAATCTACTTATCTACCCATTCACTGATATTTTTATAAATTCCATCCATTAATTTTTTTCTAGCTTCTATGCTCGTCCAGGCAACATGAGGAGTTAAAACTGTTTTTTCTGTAAATTTAAGCAATGGATTCTCTTTGCTTACAGGTTCTTTTTCAAAAACATCAAGCCCAACAAAAATATCTTTTTCTTCTAAAATTTCTGCCAGATCTTTTTCATTTATTATTCCGCCTCTTCCCACATTCACCAAAATACTTCCATTTTTAATAAGTGTTAAATTATTTTTATTTAGTAAATTTTTGGTGTTTTCATTAAGCGGTGCATGTATTGTAATAATATCGCTTGTTTTTAAAAGTTCTTCTAAATCCACTCTTTTAAATTCTTTGTTTTGATTTTTACCGCTTGTCGAATAATAAACAACCTCAGCCCCAAAGCTCTTTGCCAGTCTTGCAACTCCTCTTCCAATTTCTCCAAGTCCTATAATTCCCCATCTTTTACCGTCTATTTCAAACCAGTTTTGGATATGTGTAAAAATTTTAGATTCAGGATATTTTTCTCTTGTGAATTTATCAAAATAACAGATTTTATTAAGAAGAGACAAAACAAGTGCAAATGTATGCTGAATAACGGCATTTGTCGAATAACCCGCTACATTTTTAACAATTATTCCTTTTTTCTTAGCATACTCTAAATCCACATTATTCATACCAGTCGCTGCAATTTGAATATATTTTATATTGGTTTTATCCATTATTTCTTTATCAATCACCACTTTGTTTGTTACCACAATGTCTGCATCTTTTACCCTGCTAAGGGTTTCATCTTTGGAAGTAGTCTGATAAATTACGACTTCTCCTAAATTCCTGAATCTATCAAAATCTACATCTCCAAGAGTAAGTGCATCTAAAAACACTATTTTCATTAATTCTCCTTTTTGGTTATAATTTATAAAAAAGGCTTTATATGAAAAAATTCATAATCTTAATTATAGCAGTTTTGAGCTATTCATTTTCAATGCAGGCCGAATATATAGCTAAATACGGATGGTTTGGAACAATTGCCAAGGCTTATGGATATTTTGAAAAAAATGAAACTGATTATTTGATAAAAACATATTCAAAAACTACAAAATTTATAAATTTTCAAAACTATCACATATCAAAAGGAAGAATAATAAATGGTATTTTATTACCTCTTACTTATCAAAATATAATCATAAGGGGTAATGACAAATACATACTTACATATAATTTTGATTATCTGCACAAAAAAATCTACAAAACAAAATACAAAAACGGTAAATTTATTTATAAAAGGGTTTTGGATTATTTTGCTGATAACGATATATTGAGTCTTTATTTTAACCTACCTCTTATTATGAAAACAGACCATCAGACATTCAAAGCAATAGGAGGAGAAAGACATACCGGAAGAATAGATGTGGATATTTTAAAAAAAGGCAAAATCACAAAAATAAAAGCCAATCTTTACAATAAAATATTTGCAGGAGACAAAGGAATTTTATATCTTGATATAAACACTTCAAACTGGGTAACAATTGATGGAATGGTAAAAAATGTTCTCAAAATAGGAGATTTAAAAGGAAAACTTGTTTATTTTAAACAAGTCCCTTAGTTTCAAGATATTTAGTATCATAATTATTAGAAATAAAATCTTCATTTTCAAGCATTTTAAGATGAAACGGAATTGATGTTTTGATTCCGGTAACCACAAATTCTTTTAGGGCTTCTTTCATAACTTTTATAGCTTCTTGTCTGTTTTCACCCCATGTAATTATTTTTGCTATTAGACTGTCATAATATTGAGGAACTATATATCCGGCATAGATATGAGTATCAACTCTTACGTCTTTTCCGCCAGGAACATAAAGCTTTTGAATTTTTCCAGGTGATGGAATAAATTTTTCAGGATCTTCTGCCAAAATTCTACACTCAATTGCATGCCCTTTTGGCTGGACTTCTTCTTGAGAAGGTATTTTTTCACCCTCTTCCACTTTTATCATCCATTCAACCAAATCAAGTCCGGTGACCATTTCACTTACAGGATGTTCAACTTGGAGTCTTGTATTCATTTCCATAAAATAGAAATTAAGATTTTTATCCACTAAAAATTCAATTGTTCCCGCAGAATAATAACCTATTGCTTTTGCCGCTTTTACAGCCGTTTCATGAAGTTTAGCTCTTGTCTCTTCATCAAGAATTGTAGCCGGTGATTCTTCTATAAGTTTTTGATGTCTTCTTTGAAGCGAGCAGTCCCTCTCGCCAAGATGTATAACATTTCCGTGTTTATCACCGAGTATCTGAACTTCAATATGTCTTGGTTTTTCTATATATTTTTCCATATAAATAGTAGGATCTCCAAATGCACTTTCAGCTTCAGAAGATGCCGCTAAAAAAGCATTTTCAAGATAACTTTCATCTTCAACAACCCTCATACCTCTTCCACCGCCGCCGCTTGCGGCTTTAAGAATTACAGGATATCCTATCTCACTTGCTACTTTTTTGGCTTCTTCAACAGAACTTATCGCACCTTCACTCCCGGGGATTACAGGAACTCCTGCTTTTTTCATAACTTCTTTTGCTTTGGATTTATCAGCCATAAGCTCCATTACTTCAAGAGATGGCCCTATAAAAGCAATATTATGCTCTTTACAAATTTCAACAAATGTCTGATTTTCACTCAAAAATCCATATCCCGGGAAAATTGCGTCACATTCTGTCATTTCAGCAGCTGTAATAATTGCCGGGATATTCAAATAACTCTGATTTGAAGGAGCCGGTCCTACACATACTGCCCCATCAGCAAATTTGAGATAAATTGCGTCTTTATCCGCTTTTGAATAAACACAGACTGCTTCTTTTTCAAGCTTATGAATTGCTCTTATAGCCCTCAAAGCTATTTCTCCCCTGTTTGCTATAAGAATTCTGTTTATTTTTTTCATTAACAGACCTTTAACTTAGCTTTTTAACTCTAAAAAGCGGTGTATCAAATTCAACTGGTTGACCATCTTCTACTAAAACTTCAAGAATTTCACAATCAAATTCAGCTTCTAGTTCATTCATAATTTTCATAGCTTCAATTATGCATAAAGTCTGTCCTTTTTTTACTTTATCCCCTACTTTAACATATGGAGGAGAATCCGGACTTGGTGCTTGATAAAATGTTCCAACCATTGGTGATGTAATCAAATCGCCTTCAACTTCACACTCAGGCTTTGCCTCTACTTTTTGTACAATCGGTTCTTGAACACTTTGAACATTTTGAACAGGTTGTGCAGCCGCAGGTGCAGACTGTACAGAAACACTTTTATCAAGATAAATTCTAAACTCTTCTGTTTCAAGTTCTAAAACATTTGTTTTTGATTTATCAAAAGCGTCTAAAATTTTTTTTAAATCTTTATAATCCATTCTTTCTCCTTAATTTGTTAATTTACCTATACATTTAGGAACAGCTTTTTTCATAATTTCTTTTAAAAAAGCATCTTTGTTTTTTTGCATATTGCTTACAAATTCGTTTAATGTATAGTTTTTTTCGATTTCATCCAATGTACAGGCACAATATGCCGCCATTTTGTCAGGATTTTGTTTTTTACCAGCATTAACGCATGAACTCATATAATAATATTCCAATATTATAGGATATCTTGCTGCAAAAAGTCCTGCCGCAATAATTCCTAAAAGCAATAATTTCTTCATATTGCACCTTTTTTAAAATAATAACATATTTTGATACAATTTTAAAAAAAGCAATAAGAGGCGCCTCTCCTCTTAATAAAGGAAATAAATGGGTGTAAAATCGGATAAATGGATACGAACGATGGCAAAAAAATTCGGTATGATTACCCCTTTTGAAGAAAAACAAGTAAGAAGCGGAATTATCAGTTATGGGGTAAGTTCATACGGATATGATATAAGGGTAAGTGATGAGTTTATGGTATTTACAAACATAAATTCAACTGTTGTAGACCCTAAAAATTTTGATGAAAGAAATGTAGTGAAAATAAAAGGAGATTGTATCATTCCTCCAAACTCATTTGCGCTTTGCAGAAGTGTGGAATATTTCAAAATGCCAAGAGATGTTTTAGCAATATGTGTGGGAAAAAGCACATATGCCAGATGCGGAATTATAGTAAATGTAACACCTATTGAGCCTGAGTGGGAAGGCCATATTACTATTGAAATCAGCAACACAACTCCACTTCCAGCTAAAATATATGCCAATGAAGGTATAGCCCAGCTTATATTTTTAAGTGCAGATGATTCTATATGTGAAACAAGTTATGCAGATAAACAGGGCAAATATCACGGTCAGCAGGGCATTACACTTCCAAAGGTGGATAAATAAATGGAAAATGGAAAATGGGAAATGGGAAATGAAATAAAACTGTGTATAGCTCTTGATAATCCAAGCCGTGAAGAAAATTTAAAACTTGCAAAAGAAATAGAAGAATATTCAAAAAATATATGGCTCAAAGTCGGATTTAGAAGTTTTATAAGAGATGGTAGAGAATTTATAGATGAATTAAAAAAGATGGGGTATAATATATTTTTGGATCTGAAACTTTATGACATACCAAATACAATGGCTGATGCGGCAGAAGAAATTGCAAAAATGCAAATCGATATGTTTAATGTCCACGCAAGTGCTGGTGTTAGAGGCATGAAAGAAGTAATGGACAGACTCTCAAAATTTGAAAAAAGACCTTTAGTATTAGCAGTTACGGCACTTACAAGTTTTACAAACGAAGAATTCAAAAAAATTTATAATGAAGATATTGACAAAAAAGCCGTTGAATTTGCAAAAGATGCTTTTGAAGCAGGACTTGACGGAGTTGTATGCAGTGTTTGGGAAAGTCTTAAAATAAAAGAAAACACTTCAAATGATTTTTTAACATTAACGCCGGGTATTAGACCCTTTGGGGAAAATGCAGGCGATCAGAAAAGAGTGGCTGATTTAAATGAAGCTAAAAAAAACAAAGTAGATTTTATAGTAGTCGGAAGACCTATATATAAAGCTGAAAACCCAAAAGAAATCGTAGAAAAAATAATCAAGGAGATTAAATGAAAAAAATTTTAATAAGTGTTACATTAACACTTTCACTTTTTGGATTTGATAAAGCGCTACCACAAAATAAAACAATTGAAGTACTTAAATCAACACCTCTTTACAACCAATTAAAATCAATTAAAAATGCAAAATATAAAGCAGTTAAAAAAGACGGATTTTATATTATAGTAGTAGACACTCCAAAAGGTAAAGCTCTTTTATATGTGACAGCTGATAAAAAATATACCATACTTGGAAAAGTAATTGATAAAAACGGAAAAGTTTTAACACCTAATTTTCCTAAGAACAAACAAATTATTCAAAACGGCGTAATGTTCACATTCGGTAATGGTAAAAAAGACATTTATATTGTTACAGACCCAGAATGTCCTTTTTGCAGAATGATGGAAAAACAAAAAAGAGATATCTTAAATAAAAATTACAGAGTTCATGTAATTTTAATGCCTCTTCCATTTCATAAATATGCAAAAAGTATGAGTTATTATATTTTAGCAGGCAAAACAGATGCAGAAAGAGCCAAAAGAATGAAAGAGACTCTTGAAGGAAGCAATGCTTGGAAAAATTTCCATCCTACAAAAGAACAGATTAAAAAATTCAATGAAGAGCTTAATAAATCAAAAAAAGCGGCTATGGAACTTGGAGCACAAGGAACTCCAAGCGTATATGACAAAAATTTTAATCCAATTCCTTGGCCGAATTTAGGAGAGAAAAAATGAGTTTAACAAGTAATTTTGTAGATGCGTCTCTTTGCTGCTCTTTAAAAATAATAAGAGCACTTCATGAAGAGCTTAACCTTTTTGAAGAAAAAGGCATAGGTTACGGAGGTGACAGAAGTCTTAATATCGACCTGATTGCAGAAAAAATTTTAATTAAAAAACTGAGTGAATTCGGAAATATATATTCAGAAGAAGCAGGATTTATTGATAACGGTAAAGACAAAAAAATAGTAATAGACCCAATTGATGGAAGTTATAATGTATCAAACTCAATTCCGTATTTTGGAACAAGTATCTATTTTGAAGATACAGCCGCCGTTGTTGTGAATTTAAGTAACGGAGATTATTTTGTAAGAGATGAAAACGGCAAAAAATTCGATAATTTATTTAGAAAACCTTTTAACGCATCATTTAGACATGATGTTATTTTATTTGAAAAAGCATATCAAAATCCTGATATTGTAGGAAAACTACATAATCATGGTTTAAAATTTAGAGCGCCGGGAGCTTTAAGCCTTTCACTATGTTATGGTGAATCTAGTAAAGCTGTAATATACAAAGGTGATATAAGAGAATTTGATATAGCCGCCGCTAAATTTTACAACAGTGACTGTTTTTGGCATTTTGAAGATGATTTGATTGTAATGAGTCCAAAATTTGAAGATTTGGAAGAAGTGGTATCAATAATAAAGGAATGAAAAATGGGTTTTAGCAACTTTTTAAAAAAATTTAAAAAACAACAACCAACAAAAGAAGAAAAACCAACTACATGGATTAAATGTCCGGCTTGTGGAGCTATAAGTTTTTATAAAGAAATACAAAGACAGCACAATACATGTCCTAAATGCGGATATCATTTTAGAATGAGTGCTGAGGAGAGAATAAAGCTTTTAGCTGATGAAGGAACATTTACAGAACATGACAAAAATCTTGAACCAAACGATCCGTTACATTTTGTAGATAAAAAAAGCTATAAAAAAAGAATAGAAGAAAACTATAAAAAAACAGGCAGAAAATCGGCTGTAATTTCAGGAGAATGCAAAATAAACGGTATTCCGACCCAGCTTGTTGTATTTGATTTTAATTTTATGGGAGGAAGTCTTGGAAGTGTAGAAGGTGAAAAAATAGCAAGAGCCGTACAAAGAGCCATAAAAACGGCTACAGGACTTGTAATTGTTTCAACAAGCGGTGGTGCAAGAATGCAGGAGAGTACATTTTCTTTAATGCAAATGGCAAAAACCTCAGCAGCTCTTGCAAGTCTGGCAGAACATCAATTGCCTTACATTTCAATACTTACAGACCCGACTTTTGGTGGTGTTAGTGCTAGTTTCGCATTTTTAGGAGATTTCATAATTGCAGAACCGGGTGCAATGATAGGATTTGCAGGTCCAAGAGTTATCAAACAGACTATTGGAGAAGACTTGCCAGAAGGCTTTCAAAGAGCTGAATTTTTACTTGAACACGGTCTTATAGATATGGTAGTTAAAAGAGATGAACTAAAACAAACTGTCGGTGATTTATTAAAATATACCCTAAAAAGCGTAAGTTAATGGCGATTTACGCTCTTTTGGATTTTGATACATTACAAAAATACGATATTTCAATAAAAGATTTTTGCTTAACTGCAAAAGGACTAAAAGCAAAAATACTTCAATACAGGGATAAAAACTCCTCGCTTGAAGAAAAAAAACAAAGACTTTTAGAAATTAAAAAACATTGGAAAAAACCATTAATTATTAACGATACTCTTGAACTTCTTCCATTTGCCGATGGAATACATATAGGACAGGAAGATTTACAGCATTTATGTGAAAAATATAATTTATCTGACTTTGAGCTCATTTATGCCCTTCGCAACGGAAAATGGAAAATGGAAAAAGGAAAATTTAAATTTCTAAGCTCTTCACTCTCCACTCTCCATTCTAAATTTATTGTAGGTCTTTCTACACACAATAAAGAAGAGATATTAAAAGCAAACAAACTGCCCCTAAATTACATAGGACTTGGTGCATACCGCCCTACCTCTACAAAAGAAACTCCAAATATTTTAGGTAAGAAAATTATTGAACTTATAAAATATTCTTATCATCCTGTTGCTGTAATAGGAGGAGTGAAAATTTATGATAAAATTCCATCAAAATTTAAAGTGGTGGGAAGCGATATATGCAGATTAACGTCTATTCGATTGAAAAAAAAGAAGATTTTCAAAAAGAAATAAATGAGTTTATAAAAAAATCCAAACCTTTTGCAAATATCAAAAATTTCACACTTTATTCAAAAAATCTTGCTAAATCACAAAATCCTAAAAAAGAGTATTCAAAAATTTTTGAAAAATATACAAATGACGGATTTAATATAATTCTCTCCCCTGATGGAAAACTTATAGATAGTTTCGAATTTTCAAAATTTTTTGAACACTCTCATATTAATTTTTTCATAGGAGGTGCATACGGATTTGAGGAAGAGTTTAAAAAAAAGGGAAAATTAATTTCATTATCACCTCTTACAATGAGTCATAAAATTGCAAAACTTGTACTTTTTGAACAGATTTTCAGAGGTCTTAGTATAAAACACAATCATCCATATCATAAATAAAAAAGGAGAAAGAATGAGTATAAATATAAATCATTTTAAAGAGATACTTTTGATGAGAAAGGCGGAACTTGAAAAGATACTCTTTAATCTAAGCAGTGAAATAAAAGATATAAACAGATGCGAAATAAAAGATGAAGGGGATTATGCAGCAGCAAGTATGGACAGTGGAAGAGATTATCAGATTTATCTAAATCAGAAAAAAGAGCTTGAAGAGATAAATCAGGCACTCAAAAAAATAGAAGAAGGTACATACGGTATATGCGAAATGTGTGATGAACATATTCAAGAAGAAAGATTAAAAATCAAACCTTATGCAAAATATTGTATAATATGTAGAGAATATATTGAAAAAGAAGGAAAAAAAGCTAAATGAAAAAATATGTGATTTTCAGTATTATATTAATCGCACTAATAACCTTACTCATTTATATGGAAAATAATTCTTTTACCACCTTAGGAGTAGCGGGGATTAATATATCTTTACCAAATGCCGTATGGACGGCTCTGTTTTTATCAATATTTTTCATTTTTTCTTTGTTTTTTTTCTTTTTTATCAACTTCAAAAATTATATGTATCAAAAAAACATACAAAAAGACATTTCAAATATTATTGTAAACATTAAAAACAGGATTTTTTACAAAGAATCAAATATTCCCGCTAAAATACTAACCGACATCAATAATTTCACTAAAAATATTGAAGGTTTGAATATTAAAGCAGAGCCAATTGAAAAATTTGAATTTTTAGAAGATATTAAAAAACTTCTAAACGGTGAAACAATAGAAATAAGCAAATATAAATTAAATAGTGACAATCCATGGTTTATTATGAATATTAAAAACAGACTCAAAAAAAATCCTGATTATGCAAAAGAAGTACTTAAAAAATTTAAAAATGAAGAACTGAAAAAAGAAGCATTTTATATCTGGGCAAAAACTGCACCTATCAGAGAAATAATTAAATTCGATTATGACATTAATTTGGAAATTATAAAATCCCATATTGACGATAATGATTTAAAATTATTAATTGAAAAAGCAAAATTAACTCCAAGCGAAGAAATTGAAATCGCAAGAGAACTTTATGGCAAAAAATCCCCAGATGAAGAGCTTGAACTTTTAAAACCTCTAAAATGGGCAGAGGCTTACCTTGCATTAAAATACGAACATCTTGAACT
>JALTBU010000019.1 GCA_027008345.1 Nautiliaceae bacterium
AAATATTACTTTCGATATCTTTTATCCTTTTTTTGTTTATGTCATAAGTTATATTTAATTTTTGATTATTATATTTAACATTTATTAAAACAAGGTAGCTGACATTTTTATTAAAAGAAATTATATTTAATTTTTTCATAATTTTTCTGTTTTCTTCAAAGTTTTTTAAATTTTTACATGAAATTTTCTCGGGCAGAGTAAGTCCTAAAAATTTAGCTACATCTTTTGATAGTAAATCACAATCTATTATTGAATTTCCATTTCCAAAGAAAAAAAGTTTTTTCCATGGGACTTTATAAATGTTTTTATCTTTTGTAAAGGAGTAATAATAATTTATAATTTCTTTTAAATGTGTAAAATTATATATTTTACCTTGTTTGAAAAATGGATTTTTTAAAATAATTTCGCTTCCTCCAACTCTTTCAATTTTATCTAAATCAATAGTATCTAAAATTAAATCTTCAAAAAAAACAGGGTCTAAAATTTGATAATTTTCTAAAATATTTAAAAGATATGTTTTGATTTGCTCGTTATTTATTTCATTAATGTCAATTCTGTTAAAAAGAGGTTTTATTGAAATAACTGCTCTAAAATGTCCATCTTTACTTGATATAGGAAAAGTATTAAAAATATATTTTATATTGTTTTTATCTATATTTTTTGAGAGTTTACATAAAGAAGAATTAATATCTTTTATAATAATTGAATTTTGAGATATATTTTTATAAAAATCATTTGAAGATATTTTATTGTATATTGCAAAAATTCCTCCAATAATAATAATTAATGAAGTAAGAAATATGAGTGTCAAAAAAAGTGCAATAGATTTTTTCATAAAAACCTTTTTGTGCAATTTTACTAAATTTTATATAATTGCGAAAAAAGGCGATAAATGAGGAAAGGTTTTACTTTACTTGAAATTATGATTGTCGTTGTTATTTTAGGTTTGCTTGCAGCTCTTGTAGTGCCAAATCTTATAGGGCAGGGCGAACAAGCCAAAGAAAAACTTACATGCGTTCAAATGAAATCTTTGAAAAATGCGCTTGATTCTTTTAAAGTCCAAGAAGGCAGATATCCAAGCACAGAAGAAGGATTAAAAGCACTTATCAAAAACCCAAATCCTCAAAGGTATAAAAACTATCCAAAAGGCGGATTTTTAGGGAGTGATAAACTACCAAAAGATCCATGGGGAGGTGATTATATTTATATAAATAATGATGGTAAAATAGATATCATTTCGCTTGGAGCCGATGGCAAAGAAGGTGGAAGTGGAGAAAATAAGGATATAAGACTCTCTGAATGTCAAAATTAGCGTTTAGTTTAATTGAACTTATTTTAGTAGTTATTTTAATAGGTCTTATCAGTTTTTTAACTATTCGTCTTCCTTCTTTTTCTTCATCAAAGAATATTTCAATTGAAAATTTAAGAGAAGTACTTTATCCAAATGGAGAATTTTATTTATTTAGTGATGGAAGTGAAATGATAAAAGACAAAAACATAACTCTTAATTTAAAATTTGAATTGCCAGAAGTTTATATATATAACGGTAACTTTTTTGAAAAAAAAGAATTTGGTTTTTTAAAGAATAAAAAAATAATTTTTAAATATTCAGTTAAAAATGGAATAGGAGATAGTTTTATATTAAAAAATGGTGAAAATTATTATGTTTTTAAACCTTTTGAAATAAAAAAATTTAATTCATTTCAAATGGCAAAAAATTTTTTTCTTTTAAAAGCTTATCAGCCAAAAGAGGGGGAGTATTATTGAAAAAGGCATTTACTTTAATAGAAGTAATGGTGGCCGTAATTATATTTTTTATATCAATTATGGCTGTTTTTGAAATTGTAAAAAATAATAGACATTTGATAAGTTTAATAAACCAAAATAATGATTTTGCACTTAAAGCAAGTGTGGCATTTTTAAATCCAAAAGGTAAATCTAATTATGAAAGAGTAAAAGAATTTAATATATCAAATGATGAGGTTATAAGGGATTTAAAAAAAGATAAAATTTTTGTAGATATTGAACCTGATTTAGTGCAAGAATATAATATCTCAGGTATAAAAGCAGTAGAAAATATTAATAAATTAAAAGCATATAATAAAACAAATTCCATCACTGTTTATTCAATAGGAATTAAATGAAAAAATCATTTACATTAATTGAAATAATTATTTCTGTTATGATTTTAAGTATTTTATTTTTTGCTATGAGTGGAGTTTTAAAAAATTTAAAAATTACAAAAAATGTTTTAGAAAAAAAATTAATTAAAAATAATAAAAAAGAATTAATGATAAAAACTCTTTATTATGATTTGCTAAATGCCAAATCAATAAAAATTATCCATTCTCAAAACAGTAATTTTGACAGAGTTTATATAACAACCTCAAATTCTTTATATCATCTTATTTATCCATATGTGCTTTGGTATGTAAGTAAAAAGGAAAATACTTTAATTCGCGTTGAATCACCTTTTAAAATTTTACTTCCTAATGAAAATCTTTTTTTTATAGATAAATTTGATAAAAATATAAAAATATTTAAAATTTATATAAATAATGTTAAAAGTTTTGTTTTTATAAAAAAAGATAAACCATTTTACTTTGTAATTGAAAAATAGTTAAAATTAATTTTACATTAATTTTACATTAAATTTGATATAATTTGTTGAAATAAATCGAAGGAGAAAAAATGAAAATAAGTAAAATTGCTTCATTATTTTTAGTCGGTTCAGCAGCATTTATAATCGGATGCGGTGGAGGAAGCAGCAGTAGTAATACATCTTCAACATCTACAAAAGTTTCTGGTACAGTAGTTGATGAACTTATTGCAAACGGTATTGTTAAAGTTCACAAAAATTCATTAAATGGTGAAGTTTTAGCACAGACAAGAACTGATAATAATGGAAATTATAATGTTTCGATAAATTATAACGGTCCTGTTGTTGTAGAAGTTACATGTGATAGTAATTCTTCTTTTATTGAAGAAAATGGTACAAAAGAACAATGTAATTTGTCATCTCCATTATTAAGTGCAAATATTGCTGATGGAACAATTGTAAAAGGAAACACAAGTCCACTTACTTCAGAATTAGTAGGATTAGCTACTAATGGGGATTTAAATAAAACAATAACAATTGAAGATTTACAAGAAGCAAAAAAAGTTATAACTTATTTATATGGTATTGATCCTGTAATTACAAATCCTATAGATAATTCTACTTATAAAACAATAATAAATACATTACACACTGTTGCAAAAGATGATAATAAAACGGTAATGGATTTAGTAAGAGATTTTGTAAATGATGCAAAAGATGGTGTAATAGGAAATGATAATAATATTACTAAAATAGTTCTTAAAAAATTGGCAGATGAAGGAGTGCAAAGTCCTGCTATTGATAATAATATTACTGAAATAAACATTACACAATTAGCTAATACTAATATAGACGGTATCACTGCAACAAGGAAAGTTATTCAGAGTTTAAGGGATAATCTGTATTCAATTTCAAATGAAGATGAAAATGGAACTTTAGATAAAGAAGCAAAAGATTTTAATGATGCAATTAACAGAGATGTAATAAAAAATACCCAGGATGCATTATTCGCATTTAGTTATGTTTTAGATGCAGCAATAGCTCCTGATGCTAATATGAGTGGCAGAGTAAGTCAAAACGGAAATATATATGATTATAATGTGACTGCTAATAGTGATAATACAGAATTTAACTATACAATTACATGGAATGGTAATGATTATAAAGGTCAGATTAAAACATCTCAGGATTATAAAAGTGTAAATAATCCAGATGATCTGCACAGTGATATGTTTTTTGAAATTAACGGTTCACTTCCATCAACTGATAATAAAACAATTTATGCAAAAGCAACAGCCCATAAAAATAATGATAAAACATTTACTTTTGATTTAGTAGATGCACATATCAAAGGAGATAGAGATTATCTACAAATAAAAGATATAAAAATTGACGGTAAATATTTTACATATACAGATGACAACAATGAAACTGATGGAGATTTGAATTATATTAAATTTAATAATATTGAATTAAATTCTTTAATTGATAACAGATTTGAAATAAACGGTACACTTTCATTAAATTGGGTTCAAAACGATTATGTAAAAAATAAATATCCAGAAGGAAGTTTTGCAGAATTATATTGGATTCAGCCTGTAGTTACATGTGAGGATTCAAACGGTTCTTCAACAGCACCTACTGGGGGAGAAGTTATCTTTAAATTTAACGATACAAATTATACTTTGAGCACAAGTTGGAGTGATTCTTATCAAATGGCATTTTCAAAAGATTTTGATGACAATCCGCTAATGATGTCATATAAAGATGGAAATTTAGAGGATTATGTGAAAGACTTTAATAATTATGATTTATCCAATGTTGAATGTCCAAGCGGTTATGAACCTCAAATCGAATGGATTGAAGAAGACATTGATGATAGCTTTGCAAATGAAGGATATGTTCCAAATAATATTACATTTAATGGATTTGTAAAAGATATAAATACATCAGTTGAAATGAATGGAAAAATAACTGCCCAATCTAGTGATATTAATAGTATTGATATAACACAGGATAATAATATCCCTGATTATAAAATTACTTTAAATGTAGAATTAAAAAGGCCTGATTATCCTGATACTTTAATTAATGCAGATTTTACATATAATCACGATGATCAAACATCAAAACTTGATATGGCATATAATTACGGAGATGATGTGATTACACTTTTAGGAAATTGGAATAATGACCAAAGCGGTAATGTTTTGGTTACTGATGAGAACGGAGTTAAAATTGTTATTCCTGTAAATACAGATGGAAACATTGTTTTTGATAAAAGTAAAGTTTTATATAACGGTGAAGAAGTTGGTAAACTTGAAGACAGGGGAGATAATTTACCGGTAATCCATTTTAATGACGGTTCTGTAGAATCACTTAATTAATGAAGAAATTCCTTCTTTTTCTCCCTTTTGTTTTATTAGCAGCTCCTATGAATAATAGTTTTAATCAAAAAAATTCAAAAGTTAATAGTTTTTTTATGTCAGATTTTGGATATGTAAATGATCTGTTTTTTAAAAGAGCTTATAAGCATTATGTAAAAAAAAATGGTAAAAATTTTTCTGTTTTATTTGCAAGAATATCATTAGGTTTTAATAGAAAATATTGGAATATAGGGGTTTTTAAACAAGAGGATTTTTTACTTCAAACAAACAAAGACACAGCAAAATTTGTATATCAGCTTTTAAATCACAAAGCTCTTGAAAGAAAAAATTATAATATTTTTATCAAATTAAAAGGTTTTGAAACACAAGGTCTTTATTTTAATAAAATATTAAAATTTAAAAATTTAAAAGTAATGTTAGCTAATGATTTATATGAAGTGACTTTTATGCAAGATGGAACAGTAGATGGAAATGGGGTAATTATTGATGAAAAAAATTATGAATATTATGCTCATACCCAATATTATTATAGTAAAAATTTATTGTATAAACGAAAAGTGAAATATCAAAACGGGTATGGATATAATTTTCATTTGGGTATAAAATATAAAAAAAATAATTTTACTTTAAGAATATTAATGAATGATTTGATCTCTTTTATAAAAATTAATAATACCCCTTACTCTAATGTATATTTAAATTCTAATAATAAGCATTATAAAAATGGATATATTACATATTCCCCTTTGTTTTATGGTAAAGAATATTATAAAGATTATAAAGGATCATTTGATAAAAAATATGATTTTTTAATAATGAAAAGAAAAATATATATTGAGTATTTTAAATGGAAAAAATTGAATTTAAAATATATAGGTTATAAAAATAAAAATTTAAACATAGCCTATGAATTTAGAAATAAATCAATATCTTTTAAATATATTACAGATAAATTTTTTTTAAATATTGAAAGCGATAAAATTAATTATAAAAAAGCAAAAATTATTGCTTTTTCATGTGGGATAAATATAACTTTTTAAACTTCTACCACCCTTATCATATTGGTAGTTCCTTCTTTCCCAATAATACTTCCCATTGTTACGATTACTTTATCACCTTCATTTAAAATTTTTTCTTTTTTTGCAGTTTCTCTGAATTTCTCAATAAGTTTTTCTGGATTTTTGATTTTTGGGAGTTCAATGATTTCTTCTACTCCCCATACCATTTTTAATTTTCTACTTGTCAGTCTGTCATGTGTTACGGCAAAAATTGGAGGTTTTGGTCTGTATTTTGCAATGCTTCTAACAGTTGTACCACTACTTGTAAAGCTTACAATTGCTTTTGGCTCAATTCCTTTACACAAATCTGCCACACTTGCCGCAATGGCATCTGAATCTTCAATTTCATATTTTTTATAGTATGGATAAATACTCTGTGTTTCAATAATAACTTTTTTAAGTGTTTCAATAGCTTTAATTGGATATTTTCCAACCGTTGTTTCATCACTAAGCATTACACCATCACTTCCATCCATTACCGCATTTGCAACATCACTTACTTCTGCACGTGTAGGAAAAGGTGAATTTACCATTGATAAAAGCATTTGTGTAGCGGTGATTACAGGTTTTTTTAATTTATTGGCTCTTCTTATTATTTTCTTTTGGATAACAGGTACTTTTTCAATTCCAACTTCTATTCCCAAATCTCCTCTTGCTACCATAACTCCGTCACTTACTTCCAATATTTCATCAAGATTATCCACTGCTTTTTTTGTCTCAATTTTTGCAATTACCCAAGGAGAAGCATTATTTTCTGAAAGAATTTTTTTTGCTTCTAAAATATCATTTTTATTATTAACAAAAGAAATTGCAACTATATCAACTCCGTTTTTTGCACCAAATTCCAAGTCTTTCTTGTCTTTTTCAGTAATTGCTGAAATTTTAAGATTGGAGTGAGGGAAATTTACTCCTTTTCTACTCGATAAAACTCCTGGATTTTTAACTTCTAATACAAGATAATCAGGAGTTTTTTCGATTACTTTTGTTCTAATACTCCCATCTGCAAAAAATACATATTCTCCTACATTAACATGATCTATAATTTCAGGATAGCTTATGGTTAAATCATATTTGTTTTTAGGATTTTTTTTAACAAGTCTGATTTTATCTCCTCTTTTAAGCTCAAGAACTCCGTCAATTTCACCTATTCTTATTTTAGGTCCGCTGATATCTTGAAGAATTGCTGTTTTAGAGTTTAGTTTTTTAGCAGTTTCCCTTATTTTTTTAATAGATGCTTTATGTGTTTTATGATTGGCATGTGAAAAATTAAGTCTAAATACATCCACTCCTTTTTTTATCATCTCTTCTATTTTATCAAAAGTAGCAGGACCAAGAGTTGCTACAATTTTGGCTTTTTTCATTATAAGCCTTTCATTTGAAGGTACTCTTTTATCTCTTTAAGTAAAATTGCAGGATTTTTTATAGGATATTGTAAATTATGAATAATTTCACTTGCTTTTATTCCTTTTATTTCAAGATGTCCTATCTTTTCTTCCAAAGTATTAGCGTCAGTAATAGGATAATGTACACCTTTTATATTTTTAAGTACAAGATATGCCCAAGGAGTATCACATTGTGCTACAGCTTCTTTGGCAATTTCTCTACAATATTCCATAACAGTTTGTGAATCTTCTCCAGCTTTTATATATTTATAAGCAAGTTTTGCAATACCTCCTGCGGTATGGACTTTTAGCTGTTTTTTCTCTTCTGTTGTAAGCTCATCAATATGTTCAATTTTATAAAGTGCCAAATTTGGATCCGCTCTTAAAATTTGTCTTACTGTATTACGGGTTAAACCTATAAATTCGGCAATTTCATCTTCTGTTTTTAAAAACTCTTCTTTTAATACAATGGCAAATGAAGCCCTTGCTATGCTTGGAAGCCATGTAAGAGTTCTGTATTCTGCAAGTTTATTAAGTCCTCCAAGTAAATCAATTGATTTGAAAAACACTCTTTCAGCCAAATATTTTACTTCGTTGTCATTCACTTTTACATCTAAAATCATTTTTCACCTCCTATTGGTTGTTTAATTTTTACAAGTCCGGTTTCTGTTATTTCAAGAAATCTGATTTTTGTATCATGCCCACACATTCTGCATCCGTCAATCCTAAAAAGCCTTACAAGCTCACCAAGAGGCTTTTTATACATTCTTTCTTTATAAGTAGAATCCACTATATCTTTACTTAAAACAATAGTCCCATCTACTATATGACCTACCGCATATCCTCCTGCGGCTTCGGAGCTTAAAGTATCGTGTCCGCTTCTTTTTTGGGATACCAGAACCGAAGTCTGGTACCATTTCTTTAAGAAATTATATACTATTCTGACAATTGTTCTTGCCATCATTTCTTTATTTTCAAAAAGACCTGTAATAGAATCTATCACAGTAAATTTTATTTTATATTCTTTAATGACATATGCTAATGTATTAAGCAGGGTATGAACGTCATCTCTTAATTGAAAATGACTTGTAGCATCTATAAAAATTATATTTTCATCTACTACATTTTCATCTATTCCCATAGCTTTTGCCCTTAGTTTCATAGATGCTACTACATAATTTGCAGGTGTTTCAACTGTAATAAAACATACCTTATCATTTTGAGCCTGATAAATTGCAAACTGTTCTGCCATAAGGCTTTTTCCTGTATCATTAACTCCTGTTAAATTACATACACTGTATGCCGGCATTCCGCCTAAATTTTTTTTGACAGGTTTGCCATTCTTTACATCGGCAATAAAAAACAGTTCATCAAGTCCTTCAATTCCTGTTGGAATACCTTTGATTTCAGGTGCTTTTTTAAGTGCTTCTTTTGCGGGGATTATCGCATCTTTGAAGATTTCTTCGCTCATTTTTCCCTCCTTGACTAAATATATTTTAGCTAAAAATACTCAATTTTGCAAGGAGAGTTTTTAAGGCAATGGCTAAATAGCAAAATGAGTTTAATAAATTTGTTTAGCGAGTTAATAATTTTTAGATTTTAATGTTAAAAAAACTGTTTTTATTGAATTGTTCAGTCAGTGTTGTTTTAATATCAATTGAAAAATAATAAAAGTTGATTATACTTGTATAGTATTATAAAAAAAGAGGAAAGAAAGTTATTTGACTTTTATACAGTCTGTTTCTTTCTGGGCGTCAAACTCCCACCACTCTTTTTGATTCCAAGGTTTAAGTTCTTTTAATTTTTTCATCAAGTATTCAAAATCTCTTGGAAGAAGAGCCTGATCACCATCACTCAAAGCTTCTTTTGGACAGTTATGCATCTCAATTATAAGTCCGTCAGCTCCTGCTGCCATACCTGCGTAAGCAAGAGGTGAAACGAATTCTCTTTTACCTGCCGCGTGGCTTGGATCTACAATAATTGGTAAATGAGTCATTTTTTGCATAATTGGAACTAATGTTACATCAAGTGTATTTCTGATGCTTGGCTCATATGTTCTTGTTCCTCTAAGACAAAGAATAACTTTATCATTTCCCTCACTCATAATATATTCCGCACTCATTAAATGTTCTTTTACAGTTGATGCAATTCCGTTTTTAAGAATTACTGGTTTATCAAGTTTTCCTATTTCTTTAAGTAAAGGAAAATTTTGCATATTTCTTGCCCCAATTTGAATAACGTCTGCATATTTATATACAACATCTATATCATTTATACTCATAAGTTCAGTAACAATCGGAAGACCGGTTTCTTTTTTGGCTTCCATAAGCATTTTAAGACCTTCTTCACCATGTCCTTGGAAAGAATAAGGTGAAGTTCTCGGTTTATATGCCCCACCTCTTAGCATATGTGCACCGTTTTCTTTTGCTACTTTTGCTAAGTACACTACATTTTCAACTGTATCGACGCTGCAAGGACCTGCAATAATTACTTTATGCCCTCCGCCTACTTTTACACCTTCTATGTCAAATACACTGTCTTCTGGATGAAATTGTCTGCTTGCTCTTTTGTAAGGAGCTGAAACTTCAAGTACTTTTGCAACTCCTGGAAGTGTGCTTAGCGGTCTTCCTGCAAGATCTGTTTTATCACCTATAATTCCAATAACTACTTGTTTTTCACCTGGTGCGATACTTACTTCATGACCCCATTGTTTAATTTGTTCAATGGTTTTTTTAATCTCTTCTTCGCTGGCACCAACTTTCATAACCAATACCATTTTTATCCTTTTTTAATTTTTAATGTATTATAACAAGTTTAAAGAGCACTTTCAATAGCAAATAAGTATTAAATGATAAAAATTTTCCAAAAATATATTTTTTAGTCTTTTTTTTCCTTTTTTTATTTCTATTAGTTATAATTCTTAAAAAAAGAGTAGTAATGGATAAACTTATCTCTAAATTAAAAAGAGGTGTTACAAAAAAAGAATTTTTGAAATTAAATGAAAATAATTATCCCGGATTTGATTTTGAAGCTCTTTATGATTTGCTTAAATTTCAAGGCTTGCCTTTAATTATAATTGATGATAAGGTTTATTTAAAAACAGCATTGATTCCATATAGTGACTATGAATATGCAGTGGTTGATTTGGAAGTTAATAATTCAAAACCAAAAGAAGGTCAGGCTATTGAAATAGGGGCGGTTAAAATTAAAAATGGGAAAATAATAGATGAATTTTCTTCACTTATTTATGCCGATGAAGTACCTAAATATGTTACAAAAGTAACTGGAATAGATCAGAAAATGCTTAAAAATCAAAAAACCCAAAAAGAAATTTTAAAGAAATTCAGATTATTTTTGGGTGATAGTGTATTTGTGGCACATGCAGCTGATTTTGATTTTAATTTTTTGGCAAAACAGTTTGAAAAAGAAAATTTGGGAGAACTTTTAAATAGGCACTTATGTACTATTACACTTGCGGAAAAAACAATTGAAGCCGAGCGTTATGGGCTTAAATATTTAAAAGATGAACTTAATCTTCCGCCTGAAATAGACCATAGGGCTCTTGGAGATGCAAGAACCACAGCAAGAGTTTTTTTGAAGGCTTTAAATAATCTTCCTGAAAATATTATATCAACGGAAGATTTGATAGACTTTGCCGCTCCTAAAAAAAATAAGTGTAAAAAGAAGAAAAAAATTAATAATTAGACTCTATTTTTAATTTTTCATCAAAAATAACAACTTTATTTCTTCCTGTATTTTTGGCTTTATAAAGTGCTAAATCTGCAAATTTTATACACTCCCATGGTTTTTCACAATCATCCGGATACAAAGCCCCACCTATACTTACTGTTTTATTTATAATATTTTTACCGGCGTTGAATTTTGTTTTTTCCACTGCCTCTCTTATTTTTTCTGCGGATTTAAGTAAATCTTCTTTTGATTTTAAATTTGTAAGAATTACCAAAAATTCTTCTCCGCCGAATCTTACTGCCAAATCTGATTCTCGTATTGAATTTAATAATATAGTACTTACTGTTTTTAATATATTATCCCCTGCATCATGTCCGTATGTGTCATTGATTTTTTTGAAATAATCAATATCAATCATTAAAAATCCAACTTTATTCTTTTTTCTTTTTGCATTGGCAATAATTAACGGAAGAGTCTCTTCCATATATCTTCTGTTATAAAGATTGGTTAGAGGGTCTTTTATACTTTGTTTTTTAAGCAATTTTAATGTATATTTTGATTCTATTATTGAGGAAGCTTCATTTAAATAAGATTTTATATAAGGTAAAGATTCTAATATTTGTTTTTCGCCTTTATCATACATTATTTTTAAAATTCCTGTAAAATTCCCTTCTACACTAAAAGGAATGCAATAATACTCATTGCTACATATATGATTAGGACATAAATTTTCAAAATCTTTTGAATCTACTATATGTTTTGTTCTATATGCTCTGCATACCGTAGGATTTTCTTCAACATTACAGCAGATTTCCCCTTCTTTATTTGTATAAAAAACTTTTTTTTCGTTATTATCGATTCCGATTAAAGCATAATGTTTTATATTGAATTTTTTTATAACAGTAACTATTCTTTCTAAAATTATAGCTTCTGTTGCATCTTCTTCGATTACATTTTTAAATTTAAATATATCTGCAAGTTGTGAAATCGTTTCTTTTGCGTCAATTAAAGGGTTTTTACTTTTAGGTTTTTCTATCAATGATGTATATTTTTCTTCTATAACGCCAAAAGAATCATTAAGTTTATTTATAAATTCATTATATGTATTTACAAAATCATATGCTTTTCCCTTTAATTTTGTATGAATCTTATAATTAAAATCTCCTTTTAATATATGCTG
>JALTBU010000020.1 GCA_027008345.1 Nautiliaceae bacterium
GGAGTGCCATTGTATGAGCTTTTTTGAAATCTTCATCAAGAGCCCACTGCAAATCATAATAAGTATCCGGATTATCCTCAGTTTCTGCTAATGCAGTATCAAGATAAGCTGTGCCTGTTTCAATACACGCATGCATAATTGGTAGGTTTTGATAAGGAAGGGCTACATGGCAGACAATATCAATATTTTCTTTTTGGATAAGTTCAATTACATTTTCTTTTTTATTTGCATCAAGTGCATAAGTTTTAATATTCACTCCTAATTTTTCTTTGATATCTTTGGCTATTAAATCACATTTTTCTTTTGTCCTGCTGGCTAAAATTATATTTTCAAATGTATCTGTATTTTTTGCAGCTTTGAATGCCGATACTCTTCCGACTCCTCCAGCTCCTATTATTAATAAATTTGCCATTATTTTCCTTTTTTGATAATTATAACAATTTTCTGCTTGATTATAATTAATGTTGTGTTATTAAAATGTAGTATAATTATAAAAAAGGTGTTTAATGAAAGTCTCTTTAATCCAGCAGGAATTTAAAGGAAATAAAAAAGACACTGTTAAACATACCGTTGAAATGATAGAAAAATCAAACGGTGAATTAGTTATTCTTCAAGAACTTCATCAAAATGAATATTTCTGTAAATGTGAAGACACTAAATATTTCAGTTATGCAGAAGATTTTGAAAAAGATGTTAAATTCTGGGCGGAGGTCAGCCGCAAAAAAAATATTGTTTTAGTAACTTCACTTTTTGAAAAAGTTATGGACGGAATATATTATAATTCCGCCGTTGTTTTTGATAGAGGCAGAGTGGCTGGAAAATACAGAAAAACTCATATTCCTGATGACCCTGGATTTTATGAAAAATTTTATTTTACTCCGGGAGATGAGATTGAGCCGATTGACACAAGTGTTGGGAAACTCGGTGTGCTTGTATGCTGGGATCAGTGGTATCCTGAGCCAGCCCGTATTATGGCGCTTAAAGGTGCTGAAATTTTAATTTATCCAACAGCTATAGGTTGGCTTATGTGTCCAGAAGAAAGATTAGATGAACTTTGTGAAAAAGAAAACAATAAGCAAGAAAAAGAAAAAATGCTTAATGCCTGGATTAGTGTTCAGCGAGGTCATGCGGTGGCAAATGGAGTTTATGTAATAGCCGTAAACAGGGTGGGAAAAGAAAAAGATGAAAGCGGATGTCTTGGCGGAATAGAATTTTGGGGAAACAGTTTTGTTTTTGGACCTCAGGGAGAAGAAATAACAAGAGGCGGATTAAAAGAAGAAATTATTGAAGTTGATATTGATTTAGAAAATGCAAAAGAAATAAGAAAAATTTGGCCGTTTTTTAGAGATAGAAGGATAGAACTTTATGAATGTATTAAAAATCGTTATTGTTAGTTTTATCTTTATAAAACTTTTTGCTGTTGATTTGTATGTACCAAAAGATTTTAAAAATATAAATATTGAAAATATTCATATAAAAAAGTATACAGATATAAAGCAGATTGATTTTAACAATTCTCTTGTAGTTTTAGACTATAATAAAATTCCTTTAATTTTAGAAGAAAATCTTACAGTGATTACTCCAATTGGTAAATTAAAAGAATATATTTTAACACACGGAAAATCATTAAGTAAAATAAAAAAAATAATAAATCTTGATTTCGCATCAAAAATAATACTTGATAAAGTAAATGGAAATTATAAAGCTGTAAAAGGGACTTTTAAAGATTTTTTAAATGAAAAAGCAGATGCTATCGTGTATAGTAAAAAAATTAAAAATAATAATATTTATGATTTCCCTCTTAGTCTTTATGGAATTGAATTTAATAAATATTTTATAGTAGGAAACAAAGATTTTCTTAAAAAACATTATATGCTAATAAAAAAAATAAATGGAAAATTTGAAAATAGTTTAAATTTTAGAAAAGATTTGGTTTATAAAACTTTCCTTATAAGTGCAATTTATCTTAACAAAAAAATTAATTTTAATACTTTACTTTTTGAGAATTATCAGCTTACAGAAGAAAAAAAAGAGAAGAACTTAATTGTTGATATTACTCTAAACTGGCCCCCTTTTGATATTTATGAAAAAAGAAGATTATATGGAATAGGTGTTGATTTTTGGAAACTTATTGCTAAAAAAGCAAATTTAAAGTATAAATTTAAATTAGTTAATTATTGGCCTAATGTTTTAAAGGATATAAAGAATAAAAAAGCAGATCTTACTATAAATACATCTGAAACTCCTGATAGAAAAAAATTTGCATTATTTAGCAAACCTTATGTAAGTTTTCCACTTGCAATAATATGTAGAAATAATGAAGAATTTAAATCAATAAATGATATAAAATCACTTGCTGTGGGTAAAAATTTTACGGCTGAGAAACTTATGAAAGAGCATTATCCGAATTTAAATTATATTGAAACTAAAAATACTTTTGAAGCTTTAAATTTGGTTATTCAAAAAAAAGCCGAATGTGCGGTCGATATTTTACCTGCAATTCTTTGGATTATAAATAAAAATCATTTAATGAATTTACAAATAGCTTTTAAAACACCTTTTAAATTTTATGTTCAGATTATGATAAGAAAAGATAAACCTGATTTATTGCTGAAAATAAACAGAGCAATTGATAAAATTACTCCAATAGAAAAAAAAGAAATAATTAACAAATATTTAAAAACAATTGTGGTAGAAAAAGAAAATAGGATTAATAGATTTATTTTATTGGTACTGATAATTGTAATAATAATTGCATTATTGGTTTATGTAAGAAACAAAAGAAGAGTCATAAAAATAAAAAAACTAGTAGAATATGACGAGCTTACACATATCTTAAATAGAAGAGGTGTGTTAGGGAAAATAGAAAATGTAAAAACAGGCAGTATTTTGTTTTTAGATATTGATTATTTTAAAAAAATAAATGATACTTACGGACATGAATTTGGAGATTTTGTATTAAGTGAGATTGGAAAAATTTTACAAAATACATTTAGGAAAAGTGATATTATAGGAAGATGGGGAGGTGAAGAATTTATTATTATTCTTCCTGAAACCTCGTATGAGGATGCTTTGAAATTAGCTGAAAAATTAAGAAAAACCATTGAAAATCATAATTTTAAAGATGTAAAAGTCACTATTTCTGTGGGTGTGAGTGAATATACAGGAAATTTTGAAAATTCTTTAAAAAGAGCAGATGAGGCTTTGTATAAAGCAAAAAATTCTGGAAGAAACCAAGTTAAAGGAAAAAGATGAAAGTATCACCAAGTATTTTAAGTGCAGATTTTGGAAAATTGGCAGATGAGGTAAAAAAAGTAAGTGAGGCAGGTGCGGATTATATACACTGTGATATAATGGATGGGCATTTTGTACCAAATATGACAATGGGACCTATGATAATTGAAGCTGTAAAAAAAGCTACAAATGTACCTCTTGATATTCATTTTATGGTTGAGGATATTCCGTTTTTTA
>JALTBU010000021.1 GCA_027008345.1 Nautiliaceae bacterium
AAGATTGAAAATCACTCTCAATAGTATCTAAAACAGGAATTTCAGAAGGTATATATTTACTTCTATCGATACCTTTTTTTGTTAAAAGTTTTTTAAATAGATTAAAATCAAAATTAGCAATTTTTAAGGATTTGAGAGATTCATAAATTTTATTCAATCCGCCAGTAACAGTATTTATATATATTAATTCGCCTTCGGAATAAAATGTAAAAAATACTTTATCATAAAGCATAACGACAAATAAATCGTTTCCTTTTTTTAAAATATTTTCTTTATATAAAGATTTATATGCAAATGCTGGAAAAGAAAGATAATCAATATAACCTGTCTCTTTTAAAATATATTCATAATTTTTGGTAACAAAATTTACTGGTACAATTACACATTGGATAACAACTTTTTTTTCGTCTTTTAAAGATTTGACAATTTCATATTTTACAATATACTCTTCAGTTTCTAAAAGACCTGCTTCTTCATATACTTTTGTCTCAATAAAACTGTCAAGATCAACATTTTCTATCACATTTGCTTCAACATCAAAACTATAAAAAATTGCATTTTCGATTGGTATATAACTACATAAAAGAGGAGTTGATTTTAATTTGCCTCTATAAATTCTTATAAGTTTTTTTTCTGCTAAAAGGACATATCTTTCATCGCCTTTAATACCTACTACTCTATTAACATCGTAATTATATTTTTTAAAAAAACTAAATTTTGAAAAAAAATTTGTAATTTTTTCCTTTTTCATTTTCCCTCTTTTAATCTAAATCGTATCCTAACTCTTCAAGCATTCTTTTATTTTTACTCCATCCAGGTACCACTTTAACATAAAGTTCAAGATAAATCTTTTTACCGCTGAATTCTTCAAGAAGTTTTCTTGCATATGTGCCGATTTCTTTTATTTTTCTTCCCTTTTTCCCTATGATCATACCTTTTTGAGAAGGTCTTTCGACTATAATTGTAGCATAAACTTTATCTATATTAGAATATTCTTCGAGCTTTTCTATTAACACATCTGTTTCATATGGTAACTCATCACCTAATTTTTCAAAAAGAGCTTCTCTTATAAGTTCTTTATAAATATCTCTTATATGCTCTGTTGATATGATTTCAGGGTCATAATAATAAGGATGTTCAGGAAGATGCGTAACAATTTCATTCAAAAGTTCTTCTTTTCCTTTACCCTCTACCACACTTATGGGAATTACAGCCAATGCTTTACCCAATTTTTTATATTCTTCAATTTTTTTGTCTATTTCTTCTTTTGAAACCAAATCAGTTTTTGTCAAAACAACTATGTGAGGTATATTTTTTTTATTAAGTTCCAAGAACCACTTATATCCATCCAAATTATCCCTTACATCTGCTAAAAATAAAACAAGATCACTGTCACCTAATGCTTTTAGTGCTTCTTTTAACATAAATTTGTTTAAAAGCTTCTCTTTCTCATGAAGACCTGGTGTATCAAGAAGTATTATCTGATCATCACCATGCATCACTATCGCATTTACTCTTTTTCTACTTGCATTTGCTTTTGGAGAAACCAAAGCTATTTTTTCTCCTAAAAGCCAATTAAGAAGAGTTGATTTTCCTGCATTTGGTTTACCGAGTATTCCTACAAATCCACTTTTTGGCATACTATCTTTATCCTTATAAAATATATTTTGCTATTTCTTCATTGTCAACAATTTCTTCAAGTCTGTCTTTTACATAATTACTATCGATAATAAAATCTTTACCTTTATATTCATCAGCATTAAAATTAATATCTTCTAAAACTTTCTCAACCACAGTATGAAGTCTTCTTGCTCCAATATCTTCTGTTTTCTCATTTGCTAAAAACGCATATCTTGCAATCTCTCTTAAAGCATCTTCTTTAAATATGAGATTCACTCCCTCAACTTCAAGAAGTTTTTGATATTGTTTTATTAATGAATGTTTCGGTCTTGTAAGAATCTGATACAATGCTTCTTCATCAAGACTTTGAAGTTCAACCCTTAAAGGAAATCTACCTTGAAGTTCTGGTATTAAATCGCTCGGCTTACTTACATGAAACGCACCCGCCGCAATAAACAAAATATGGTCTGTTTTGATATACCCGTATTTAGTCTGAACAGTACTTCCTTCAACAATTGGAAGTAAATCTCTTTGAACACCTTCTTTGCTTGGATCCTGTCTCGTATTTCCTGTTGCTGCGATTTTATCAATTTCATCTATAAAAATAATCCCATTTTCAGCTCTTTTAAGCGCTTCTTTTTTAAGTTCGTCTTTATTTATAACTTTATCCGCAATCTGCTTTTTAAGAATTTCTTTTGCTTCTTTTACACTTACTTCTTTTTTTTCTTTGTTTTTATTAAAAATACCTATGATTTTAACAATAGATTCCTGAGCTTTTGCCATATCAGGAGGCAGATTATCTCCCATATCAGTATCTTCATCAACTTCAATTGTTATTTTAAGATGATCTACATCTCCGTTTTTAACCTTTTGTTTCATTCTCTCAAATGATTTTTGATACTCAGCCTGTTTTTCTTCCGGTGCATTTTTTGGAAGTGGAGGCAAAAGTTTTTTTGTAATTTCATCAATTACTTCATCTTCAATTTTTTCTCTGCTTTTTTCTTGGAGTTCTTCTCTGACTAAATTCATTGAATTATTGACAAGATCCCTTATCATACTTTCAACATCACGTCCGACAAATCCCACTTCTGTATATTTACTCGCTTCTACTTTTACAAACGGAACTTTCATCATTTTCGCCATTCTTCTGGCAATTTCAGTTTTTCCAACACCTGTTGGTCCTATCATCATAATATTTTTAGGCAAAATATCATCCTGCCATTCTTTTGGTAACTGCATTCTTCTGTATCTGTTTCTAAGTGCGATTGCTATAGTTTTTTTAGCATCCTTTTGCCCTACTACATATTCATCAAGATATGCAACTATCTCTTTTGGAGTCATATTCATTTTAATCCTTTAATTTAAGCAATGTAATATTAGTATTCGTATAAATGCAAAGCTCGCCTGCTATTTTTAAAGATTCCCTTACTAAATCTTCTGGGTCCATCTCAGCATATTTATCAAGCGCCCTTGCAGCGGAAATAGCAAAATTTCCACCACTCCCAATTGCCGCTAATTTTCCGTCTTCTGGCTCAACTACATCACCGTTACCTGAGAGGATAAAAATATGTTTGGTATTTAAAACTATCATCATTGCTTCAAGTCTTCTTAAATATTTATCTTTTCTCCACTCTTTTGCAAAATCAATCACAGCTTTTAATAAATCACCTTTTCTGTTTTGCAGATGGTTTTCAAACATATCAAACAAAATAAAAGCATCAGCCGTACTTCCTGCAAAACCTGCCAATACTTTTCCATTATACAATGTTCTAACTTTTTTTGCATTTCCTTTAAGTACTGCATGACCGAAAGTAACTTGACCGTCACCCCCTATTACAGCTACACCGTCTTTTTTATAACCAAGTATTGTTGTTGCTTCTAAATGAATTTTTGACATTATTCACCTTCCACTTCTATTTGCACTTTTGCATGAATACCATGACCTAGTTTAATATCTATATTATACACACCAGGAGCTTTTATTGTTTTGTGTTCAATTTGTTTTTTGTCTATTTCATAACCTTTTTGGTGTAAAACTTCTGCTATTTCTTTATTAGTAACAGAGCCTAAAAGCTGTCCGTTTGCCCCAAGTTTATGTTTTATGACAATTTTTTCGTTTTCGAGTTTTTCTTTAATTTCATTAATCTTTGCAAGTTCAGCTTTTAATTCTGCCTCTTTTTTAGCCTGTTCTTTTTTCCATTCTTCAACAACTTCTGGAGTTGCTAGTTTTGCAAAACCTTTTGGAATTAAAAAATTTCTTGCATATCCGTCTTTTGCCTCTTTAATTTCTCCGGCTTTTCCAAGACCTTTTACATCTTTTAACAATAATACTTTCATTTCTGCCCTTTTTATTTGAATTTTACTGAAAATTAGTTAAAATTGCAAAAAGCGCTTTAAGGATTTTAAATGTCATCCCAAAAAATAATTGATGAAGAAGTGACTTTTGAAGAAGCAGGAGTAGCAGGAAGACCTATAATTAGCAAGACTGATTTAAAAGGTATTATTACTTATGTGAATACACCTTTTTGTAAACTTGCCGGTTATTCAAAAGATGAGCTCAAAGGCAAACCGCATAATATTATCAGACACCCTGATATGCCAAAAGCCGCCTTTAAAGATTTATGGGAAACTATTGAAAAAAATGAAAAATGGCGGGGATTTGTAAAAAATTTAAGAAAAGACGGAAAATATTATTGGGTCGAAGCATTTATCGAACCTATATTTGATGAAAACGGTAATAAAATAGGTTATATAAGTGCCAGAAAACCGGTTTCACAAGAAGATAAAGAAAAATATGAAAAGATTTATAAAGAAATGCGAGAGAAGGAATCAGAATGATTGTTTTATTTAAAAACGGTAAAATTACAGGTGCCGAAACCAAACTTTTAAAGATGTTAAATACAGATTTAGCTGGTTTAAGTTCAATTATTTCTGAACTTGAATTTTTAATATCATCAAGACAAAATAATAATATCAGTATTAATAATATCTCTTTTAAAGTAGAAGAAATACCATTAATATCACTTGAAGACATAACAGCTTTTGAATTAATACAGGATTTAACATCAACTGCTAAAGACCAATATCAAGAACCTACAATAAGCCTTGAAAATGAACTTTTAAACTTAGAACCTTTAAACAAAGAAGGAAATACACAAATTAAAATTGAAGAGCCTTTTATACAAGAACCTATGATTCCCGAAGATTTCAATATATCCATTCAACAAGAAAATATTAAACCTTCTTCACAAACAACATCAGAAATTTCTACATCTGAAATAAAACATTCTCATCAGAATCCAGAAATCAAACCGGTTATAGCTGAAAATGAAATAAAAATTTCTTTTGAAAATACTTTTGATGAAATTAATGAAATATTATCACTTGATAAAGAAGAAGCAAATAAACTTATTGCAGAAGAACTGCAAAAAGCTTCCGAAGACCTTGGAATAGATTATCAAACAATAAACAATTTATATATTGACCTTATCAAACAATTTGAAAATGAAAAAAAAGAGTTTTATCAAGCAATAAATGAAAATAATTATGAAAAGTTACACCAGACAGCCCATAAATTAAAAGGGGCAGCTCTTAATCTAAGACTTTCAAAACTTGCATTAATTTTAAAAAATATTGATGAAGAATCAAAAGCTAACAAGCCTATAGAACAGATTAAATTTTTAGTCGATAAATTTTATAGTTTTGTAGAAAAAATAAAAAACGATTCGAATGATTTAGAAATTCCTGAGAGTATTAAAAATTTAATATTAATAACAATCAAAGATTATCTCGCAACTCAAAATGAAAAAAAATTTAAAAAAGATATTAAATACATTGAAAAAATATTAAATACTAAAATCAATTCTTTAGAAGATTTACAAAAATTGGTTAAGGAATAGTAATGAAAAAATTTTTAATTTTATTTGGAGCCTTTTATTTTCTTTTTGCATTCGATCTGACATTTACAAGAGCATTTAATGATTTTAATCAGGGTATCAGACTTTCAAAAAAAAATCCTACCTTAGCATATAAAAAATTCAAAGAGGCATATAATTTAATTCAGCAGTTAAAAAATAAAGATACTTCTCAGGTTTATTATATGCTTGGAAGAATGTACTGTAACGGATGGGGAGTCAAAAAAAATTACAAACTTGCAGAAAAATATTTTTTAAAAGCGCTTAAACTCGGCAACAGAAGGGTTCATTGCTGTCTTGCAAGGCTTTATTTTAAAATGAACCGTGCAGATTTAGCAGAAGAGCATTTAAAATATTCACTCTCTCATAAAAGAATTGCAAATTACTGCAATGATTTAATACAACCGAATATAAACAAGGAGCAATAAATGAAACTTTCACTTTCAAAACTTTTAAACATAGCAATTTTTCTTCCTATTTTCATTCTCTTAGGTGTTAGTAGCTATTATTTTTATAAAAACTTTACCGATTACCAAAAATTTGAAAATTCCAAAAAGTACATCACTCTTACAAAAAAACTTGAAAAAATACTTGTAGCGTTAGGGGAAGAAAGAGGTTCGAGTGCTATTTATTTCGTAAGCCATGGAAATTACCCAAAATCAAAACTGATTGTAAAAGCAAAAAGAGCACAGATGGATGCTGCTATCAATAACTTAAAAACTTTTATAAATCAAAATCCTAAATTTTACAATCAAGTAAAAGATATTTTTGTTCTAATAAATAGACTATCTATAATAAGACATCAAATTGACTCATTTAAAAACATTAAATTTAAACAGTGGTTTTTCGGATATTATACAGTCCTTGAAAATCACATACTAAATACAATGAACAGGCTTACAAAATATTTTCCTACTGAAATTACTACCCTTTATAAAGAAAAAATACCATTTGAAAAAATTACTGCTTATACAGGAATAATTAGAGGTTTTGGTTCTTATTATATTACAGCTGATTTACCAATTTCAAAAGATGATTATAAAACTATATTTATGAAATATTATCATTACATTAATATATTACCAATTTCAGATCTTAACAGAAATATTTTTGCTAATAAAAATTTCCAAACACTTGAAAGCGATATTCATACTATATTATTTTTATTACAACAGGCAAATATGGATTATTATCTAAATGGTACATTTAATGGATATCCAATTGATGCAATTGATTACTTTAATGAAATGACAAAAAGAATTAGCTACTTTAAAAAAGCAACAACACTATTAAATAATGAAATTTCAACACAAATCAATAATATTGCAACAACAAGACTTTATAATCTTATTGTAAATGCAGTTATTATTGTAATTGCAATTATTATTCTTTTGCTTGGAATTTATATTAAAAGACTCATTAATAACCATATTAAAGAATTATCTGAACTTATCTCATCTCTTACACCTATTACAGGGAAAGAGACAAACATCGATATTTCTTCACCAGAAGGTCTTCATAAAGGAATTGAAACTGTTTCAAAAGCAATTGAAATCACACAAGAATCAATTAAAAAATCCGAAGAAGCAACAAAAGCCAAATCACTTTTCCTTGCAAATATGTCACATGAAATAAGAACACCTCTTAATGGTATTTTAGGATTTTTAGAACTTCTAAAAACAACTCCTGTTGATGAAGAACAAAGAGAATATATTTCTACTATTGAACAAAGTGCAAAAAATCTTCTTCAAATTGTTAATAACATATTAGACGTTTCAAAAATAGAAAGTCAAAAAGTATCACTTGAACTTATTGATTTTAAAGCTCTTGATGAATTTGAAAATGCAGTAGAAATCTTTGCAACGCCTGCTGCTCAAAAACAAATAGAATACATAACAAATATATCTCCTGATATGCCAAGCGTATTAAAAGGTGACATTCTAAAAATAAAAGAAATACTTACAAATCTTGTAAATAATGCAATTAAATTCACCCATAAAAACGGAACCATTAGCGTAACTATTAAATTTAATGGTATTAAAAATAAAAAAGCCGAACTCTATTTTGAAGTAAGCGATACCGGAATAGGTATGAGTGAAGAACAAAAAGCAAAAATTTTTGAAGCTTTCTCACAAGCAGATGAAAGTGTTACAAGAAAATACGGTGGTACCGGTTTAGGTCTTACTATTGTTAAAAATTATGTTGAAATGATGGGTGGACAAATTCATGTAGAAAGTGAATTAAATAAAGGAAGTAAATTTTATTTCACTATTTCACTTGATGTAGTAGATCCAACTCCAAGATATCAACATTCTATTTTATCAAACAACACATTTGCCATTTTAAACACTAAAAAATCTACACTTAGAAAAGAAACAACATTTAATTATTTCAATTTCTTTGGAATAAACAAAATAGTATTTAATAATGCTGCCGAACTTGAAGGCATAATGAAGACAGAAAATATAAATGCAGTTGTTATATTTTATGAAGAAAGTGATAAAAATGAAATAAAAAACATCACAAATACTCAACTCAATAAACCAATTATTGCAATTTCGTCATATTTTTATAAAGAGCAAATAGATAAACTTCTTATTGATTACACAATTTACGACCCTGTTACACCAACTAAAACTTATAATACTGCCACATCATTAAAAGAAAAACATATAACAAAAGTAAGTTATGAAGAAGCCAAAAAACCATCTTATAAATTAAGAGCCCTAATTGCTGAGGATAATCCTATAAATCTTCAACTTCTAAAAACAACACTTAGAAATATGGGTCTTGAAACAGATGAAGCACAAAATGGACTTGAAGCATTTAACAAATATTCTATGAATCCTGATAAATATGATGTAATATTTATGGATATTCAAATGCCTGTAATGGACGGTATAGAAACAACTCAGGAAATTCTAGAATTTGAAGAAGAAGAAGGAATCCCTCATACACCTATTATTGCAGTTACTGCAAATGTTTTAAAAGGAGATAGAGAAAGATTTTTAGGTGCGGGAATGGATGATTATATTTCTAAACCAATAAATAAACAAGAACTTGAAAGAGTTCTTAATCAAATAACAAAACACAGATATGAAAAAACACTTAATATGCATGCAAAAGAAGAAAATACAGAGCATATTATTACAAAAGAAGAAATTCAAGCACCTAAAACATTTGACAAAAATTTAAAAAAATATATAATTGCGAGCGAAAGTCCATTTTTAGTAAATTACATTAAAGACGCAATAAAAGATTTTAATTTTGAAATTGCATCAAATCTTAAAGAACTTCATAATTTAATAGATAAAACTGGATTAAATATTCTTCTTATAGAAGAAGATTTTGCAAACGCTGATATTTCAAAACTTATTGAATCTATTAAAAAAGAAACTCCAAATATAAAAATTATCGTAATAAGCGAAAACGAAATTCAAAATGCTGATGTGACAGTTACAACATTAGATCCGGAAGAAATTAAAAATGCAATTAAAAAGGTATCTGAATGATGAATAAGAAAAAAATTCTCGTTGTAGACGATGATGCAACCAATAGAAAATTTTTAAAAATAGTACTTTCAAAAAAACCAAATATTGAAATAATTGAGGCTGAAAATGGCTCAGAAGCACTCAGTAAATTAAATGATGATATTTCTTTAATTCTGCTTGATATTTATATGCCGGTAATGGATGGTATAAAATTTATGCAGACTCTTAAAATGGAAAACCCACAATATGCAAATATTCCTATAATAGTCCTCTCAACAGATGACACTAAAAAAAACGACGCTCTTTCCTGGGGGGCGAAAGATTTTATCCTAAAACCGGTTAGACCGGTTATATTATGGGAAAAAATTTCAGAATATCTTTAATAAATTTTTATTTCATTATAAAGACTGTCCCTCTCTACGGGGATATAACCACTGTCTTTTATTAAAGAAACAAGTTCATTTAAATCAAGACCGTTTCTTGAAGCAGCACCTGCGGCTGAATTAATTGATTCTTTTTCAATTGTTCCATCTATATCATTTGCTCCATAACTTTGTGCTACAAGAGAAAGATTAAGTGTAGTTGTAACCCAATATGCTTTTATATTTGGTACATTTTCGAGTAAAATTCTACTAATAGCAATTGTTTTTAAAATTTCAACTCCTGTTAAAAAATTTTTAACATTTAAATAATTATTTTCTCTTTGATAAACAAGAGGAATAAAAGCATTAAATCCACCGGTTTTTTCTTGTAATTTTCTAATTCTTAACATATGGTCGATTCTATGGGATCTGTTTTCAATATGCCCAAAAAGCATAGTGGCATTACTTTTTTTACCTCTTTTATGCCATAACTCATGAATTTTTAACCAGTTTTCACTGCTTACTTTTCCTTTACATATTTTGTTTCTGATATTTTCATCAAATATTTCTGCTCCACCACCCGGCATTGAGTTAACACCTGATTTTATCATATCATCAAGAACTTCTTCATATGATTTAGAACTTAATTCACTTAAAAAATTGACCTCAGCCGCTGTAAATGCCTTAATATGAATATCTGGCAGTTCTTTTCTTATCTCTTTTACAATATTCATATAATATTCATATCCTACATGAGGATTGTGTGCTGAGACTATATGGACTTCTTTTGCACCTTTTTCATAAGCCGATTTTGCAATATCTACACACTCTTCTATACTTAATGTATAAGGATTAGGGTTTTTTCTATGTGCTGAAAAAGCGCAAAATTTACATACATCTTTACAAACATTACTCGGATTAATGTGTCTATTGATATTAAAATATGTTTTTTTACCAAATTTTTCTTCCCTTATTTTATTAGCTTCTTCTCCTAAACTAAAAAGGTCCAAATCATAAAGTTTAACCGCATCCTGAAAATCAAAATTATCACTTTTAATTTTATTTATTAAATTCATATAAACCCTTTATAGTCTATCTTTTTTGATAAAATAGCACAAAAGGAGTAAAAATGCAACAATTAAACGAACTAATTTACTCTTCAACAGACGATTTTGAAATAAGTAAAGCCATTAAAAAAGCAATAAAAAATTATCTTGATTCTATCCATAACATACAAGGCGGTAAAGATTTTTTTGTAAAACATACTAAAAAAATGGATGAGTTTATTAAAATAATTTATAAATATTTAATTAAAAAAAACTTTGAAGAATTTGCACCTCCGCTAAATTCAATTCCACTTTCCATAATAGCTCTTGGAAGCTATGGAAGAGAACAATTATCTATATATTCCGATATAGATATTATGATAGTATATAAAAATATCAAAGGATATAACTTAAAAGAGATTATTGAAAGTTATGTGACAATGCTTTGGGATCTTGGACTTAAAATAGGGCACAGAGTTCATGAGCTAAAAGACTTAAAACCTGCGGCAAATGAAGATATCACTATAAAAACTGCTATGCTCGAAAGTCGCTTTATTACAGGAAGTAAGTTTATGTGGTATGAAACACAAAATACATTAAATAAAATAAAAGATGAAAACAAAAAAGATTATATTCTTGCTAAATATGAAGAAATGAAGCAAAGACACAAGAAATATCCCATTTCAATGGAACCTAACATTAAAGACGGCTTTGGAGGTATAAGAGATTCTAATACCCTTCTTTGGATAAACAAAGTAATATTTAATTATCCAAACAATTCATATCTTATACCAAAATTTGCAAGCGAGGAAGAATTTAGAGAATATAGAAGTTCTCTTGAATTTTTATTTAAAACTAGAGTTTATCTTCATTTAGCTGCTAAAAAGAAAATAGATACTGTATATCTACAATATCAAAGAGAAATAGCTCTTAATATGGGGTATAAAGATTCAACCAGGACAAGTGCTGAGAGAAAATTCATAAGAGATTTATTAAAGGCATTATGGAAAGTTAACACATTTTGTGAAATAACTATTAAAAAAATTATTAAACCTTATTTATATTCCCATTCTTATAAAGATATAAAACAAAAAAGAGTAGATAAAAATTTTTATATATGTGATGAAAAACTATATTCTAATTTTTATACATCTTACAATTTCAAAGAATATTTGGAAAAAATTATAAATATCAAACAAAAAATAAAAAAAACCGATATTTCAGTCGTTGCCAATTTAAAAAGCAAACAAATGAAAAAAACAAAAAAACTTATAAGATCAATGTTTTATTCACAAAATCTTTATCCAATTCTTTTTGCACTTTATAGAGCTGATAAATTAGAGAAAATTGTTCCACCATTTGAAAAAGTAAAATATCTGGCTCAATTTGATGGATATCATCAATATCCCGTAGATATACATTCACTTTATACAGTAAAAGAACTTG
>JALTBU010000022.1 GCA_027008345.1 Nautiliaceae bacterium
TGGATTGCACCAAGTGCGGATATAATCGGAGATGTAGAAATTGGAGAGGACAGTTCAGTATGGTTTGGATGTGTTATAAGAGGCGATGTTCATTATATAAAAATCGGCAAAAGAACTTCAATTCAGGATCTTACAATGATACATGTAACACACTTTGAAAAAGAAAAAAAACTGGGTGACGGACATCCGACAATCATAGGAGATGATGTAACAATAGCCCACAGAGTAATGCTTCACGGATGTAAAATAGGCAATGCTTGTCTTATAGGAATGAGTGCCACAATACTTGACGGAGCTGAAATTGGAGATGAGTCAATTGTGGGAGCCGGAGCGCTTGTCACAGGAGGTAAAAAATTCCCTCCAAGAAGCCTAATTTTAGGAAGCCCTGCTAAGGTTGTAAGAGAACTCACCGATAAAGAGGTTGAAAAAATATATGAAAATGCAAAAAATTATGTAAATTACAAAAATGAATATATTGATTTTATAAAATAAGGAAGTGTATTGAAAGAAAATATGATTCAAAAACTCGATTTGGAAGATTATATAAAAAAACTTAATTCTCTTTTTGCAAGAGAAAAAAATTACATAATTGAAGGGGATATAAGGAAAAATTTCGAATACATAAAAAAACTCTCAAATAAAGATTTCAAATCCCCTCCTGTTGTTAAAAATCTTGATACCGAAATAATGCATCTTAAAAAATTCGGAGATTTATCACATGCTCAGATATTTGAATTTGTAAAAATTATCAATTATTTTCTTTATCTTAAAACCCGAAACTGGCCGGATTTAGCAGAATGGTTTGATAAGATTAAAATTCCTGATGAAATCCTAAAAATCACAAAGCATTATAATGAAAAAGGCGAGGTAATAGGATTTGAAGAAATTGATATTATAAATGAAAAAATAAAAGAAGTAAAATCTCAAATAAGACAACAGCTTTATAAATATATAAATTCTAAAAAGCTTGAACCTTTTTTGGTTGATAGGCAAATACATCTCCAATCTGGTGAAGAAACACTGCTTCTTAGAGGCGGATTTAATAAAGTCCTTGATGCCGAAATTCTTGGAAGAAGCTCCACTGGATTTTTTTATGTATTTCCAAGAGGTATTGAAAAATTAAAAAAAGAGCTTGACAACTTAGAGAGTAAAAAAGAGGAAATTCTATACGAAATAGCAAAAATATTTAGCAATACTTTAAGAAAATGGGTAAAATTTTTGGAATTTATAAATAAAGAATTTGATAAATTTGATGCTATCCAGGCAAGAGTTTTTATGGCAAAAAATGAAAACCTTGAATTTATAATTCCTACAAAGACAAAAAAAATGTATCTAAGAAACTTCTGCCACCCGGCTTTACATGAATGTAAACCTGTAAACCTTGAATGGGATAAACAGGTATTAATTATAACAGGTGTAAATGCCGGCGGTAAAACAATGCTTTTAAAATCAATTCTAAGCTCAGCCTTTATGGCAAAATATCTGCTTCCTATGAAAATAAGAGAAAATTCAATAATTCCTCATTTCAAAGACATTAAAGCAATAATTGACGATCCTCAAAATGTAAAAAACGACATTTCCACATTTGCAGGAAGAATTAAAGAGTTTAAAGAAGTTTTTGGAAAAGAAAATCTGCTTATAGGTGTAGATGAAATTGAACTCGGGACAGATGCAAATGAAGCGGCAAGTCTTTTTAAAGTAATTATTGAAGAGATTATGAAAAAAAACAAAATTGTAATTACAACGCATCATAAAAGACTTGCAAGCCTTCTTGCACAAAATGAAGAAGTTGAACTGCTTGCTGCTGTATATGATGAAAAAAACCAAAAACCTACTTATGAATTTATAAAAGGTACAATCGGTAAAAGCTATGCATTTGAAACGGCAAAAAGATACGGAATTCCTCTAAATATAATAAACAGGGCAAAAGAAGAATATTCAGAAGATTTGGAAAAACTTGACGCTCTTATTGAAAAATCAGCCGAACTTGAATTTATCCAAAAACAAAAAATTAATGAACTTGAAGAAGAAATTGAAAATGTAAAACTTTTAAAAGAATCTTTAATCCGTCAAAAAGAAGCGTTTAATGAAAAAATACAAAAAGAAAAAGAAAAATTATTAAAAGAATATAATGAAGCAATTAAAGCTGCAAAAGAGGCAATAAAAGCCAAATCAATACAAGAAGCTCACAGAAAACTCAACGAAGCAAATAAAATCCGTTCAAAAATCAAAACTCCAACACAAGAAATTAAAAAAGAATTTAAAATTGGTGATAAAGTAAAATACCGCTCAAGCATAGGCGAAATAGTAGATATAAAAGGTAAAAACGCTCTTGTAGTGTTTGATGGCAAAAAACTTTATGTTCCAAAAAATGAATTAGAACATTACAGACTGCCTATTAAAAAATCTGCAAAAATATATAAACCAAAACCTATAAAAGTTGATGTAAAACTTGATTTACATGGACTCAGACTTGAAGAAGCACTTGAAAAGACTGAGAAATTTTTAAATGATGCGGCACTTGCAGGTCTTGAAGAAGTTTTAATATATCACGGACTTGGAAAAGGAATACTTGCAAAAGGTGTTACAGACCTTTTAAAAAATCATCCACTCGTAAAAGAATACCTCGATGCACCGCCACATATGGGAGGATACGGAGCAAAACTGGTTAAGTTGTAGTATAAAAATGAGAGAATAAGTGAATGGGTTGATGAGAAAATGTGTTAATGGACGAAGAAATTATATATTATCACTTCAAAGTGCCTGTTTAAATAAATATATAATTGAAAATTTCAGCCTTTTTATTTAATAAAGAACTCGCGTTTTGCTTGTTCTTTATTAAATTAACATCATATATAATTGTATTGACTAAAATAAACAAACTTGATATAATTTAACTAAAAATAACGGAGGGGAATATGGAAAGTATTATTGTTGCGTGTCCTCATTGCAAAGCACTAAATAAATTACCAAAAAAAGAGAACTATAAAAAAGCTGTATGCGGAGTATGTAAGGGAAATTTGCTTGATAATAAACCTATAAAAATAGATTCACCGGCTGAATTTGAAAAAATTATAAAAAATGTAACTATTCCTGTTATTATCGATTTTTGGGCTGTATGGTGCGGTCCTTGTCAAATGTTTGCACCTACTTTTGAAAGCGTGGCAAAACAGTTCCCGCTTAAAGCAAACTTTTTGAAGGTCAATACAGAAGAAGTACCTCAGGTTGCTGCCCAATTTGGAATAAGAAGTATCCCTACAATTGTTGCGTTAAAAAACGGGGTTGAAGCAGACAGAGTTATGGGAGCATTGCCTGAAATGCAGTTTAGCATGTGGGTTGATAAAATAGTTAATCCTTAAAACCCACTGCTCAACGCTGCTTCACATCCTTTTAGAAAAGTATCTTTATTTTGTTTTACATAATTATTATCAGAATCTTTTTCCCATGCTTTTAAACA
>JALTBU010000023.1 GCA_027008345.1 Nautiliaceae bacterium
AAATGTATTAAAAAATCTAATGATTTGAAATCTCTTTTAGAGGAAATTCAATAATAAATTCAACTCCTTTTTCACTTTTTACTTTTATTTTGGCTTTGTGGGCTTTTAGTATATTTTTTACAATGCTAAGTCCAAGCCCAAAACCTTTGATTTCTTTATTGTGTGATTCATCAACCCTGTAAAATTCATCAAAAATATATGGAAGCTTTTCTTTTGGTATTCCGATTCCATTATCTCTTATGGTGAGAATTATTTTATTTTTCGTTTTTTTAAGGATTATGTCAATTTTGAGTGCTTTATATTTAATAGAGTTCTCTATTATATTGCTAAGAGCCATTTTAAGAAGAGTTTTATCTCCTTTTATTATATATTCATCATTTTCATCTATATGAAGGGATATGTGTATTTTATTTGAATATTTTTCATATAGTTCTAAAATTACTTCTTCTAAATCAACTTCTTTAAGTTTACAATTTTGTAAATCATTTTTTGTTAGAAATAAAAGTTTTTCGGTAATATCATTTAAATAATTTATTTCTTGTAATAAAGAATAAAGAATTTTATCGCAATTTTTTTCTTCATTCATTAAAGCTACTTCAATTTCACTTTTCATAATGGCAAGTGGAGTTTTAAGTTCATGTGATACGTTTGAATTAAAGTTTTTCAGTTTTTTAAAAGATATCTCTATCTGGGTTACTACTGTGTCAATAAATTTATATCCAAGCATTAAAACAATTAAGAAAATAATAAATGAAATTAAAAGTGAAATAGTTCTGATAATACGGATTTTGTCTTCATTGGTAGAATAAAATGTTGAGATTTTTATTATGTAATTGCCTTTTTTGGTTACATAAGAGATTATTCTTTCTTTTTTATCCGCCGTTTTGTTTATAAAAAAACCGAGTTTTATGTTTTTTAAAAATTTTTTATCTGCAGTTGAGATGTTTACGAAAAGAGGGAAGACTTTATATTTATGCTGTATATTTATAAGGTCTGTCGGTGTAAAATGTTTTGGATTTATACTTGTTGCAACAAGGGCCAGTTTATCTTTTAAATGTATATCAAAGGATTTTTTAAGAGCAATAAGCATAGCCCCTTCAAAAATTAGTATAAGTATAAATACAACAAGGGCGAATTTATAAAAAAGCTGATTTCTTAAATCATTCATCGCTTATTTTAAAGCCCATTCCTCTTATAGTTTTGATGAGTTTTTTATCATATCCTTTATCGATTTTTTTTCTTATATGGGAAATATATACATTTATAACATTTGAATTTATTTCATCATCCATTTCCCACAGATTGTTTGCAATCATTTCAGGTGTTACAATTTTGTTTTTGTTTATCATAAGGTATTTTAAAAGTTCAAACTGTTTTGCTGTAAGGTCAATATATTTTCCGCCTCTTTTAACTTCTTTTGTTTCAGGATTTAATTCTAAATCTGCAATTTTTAGGACATTTTCCTGAATATTATGGCTTCTGCGGTAAAGTGCTTTTATTCTTGCAATAAGTTCTTCAAAATCAAACGGTTTTGTAAGGTAATCATCTGCTACTTGCAACCCTTCAACTTTGTCTTCAATTTCATTTTTGGCTGTTAATATAAGTACAGGAGTATTGTTTCCTTCTTTTCTTAGTTGTTTTACAAGGTCTATTCCAGAAATTTTAGGAAGCATCCAATCTACAATAATAACATCGTATTTATTATTTTGCGCAAGATACAGTCCTTCTTCGCCATCTCTTGCCGTGTCTACCCTGAACCCCTGTTTTTTAAGTCCGATTTTAATATTTTCAAGAAGTTTTATGTCATCTTCAATAAGTAGAACTTTCATGGCAAATCCTTTATGCTTTTAATGTATTATAATATAAATTAATGTTAAAATACATATTAAAAAAGGGATTTTATGATTTTGGCGATTGAGAGCAGCTGTGATGATTCAAGTATTGCTGTAATGGAGATTGAGAGTAAAAAACTTCTGTTTCACAAAAAAATTTCTCAGGAACTCGAACACGCAAAATACGGAGGGGTTGTGCCAGAACTTGCAAGCCGTCTTCATGCCGAGGCTCTTCCTAAGATTTTGGAAGAAACAAAAGAATTTTTCCCTCATTTAAAAGCGGTGGCGGTAACCAATGCACCAGGGCTTTCTGTGACTTTGCAAGAAGGTGTAATGATGGCAAAAGCTCTCTCAATTGCGCTAAATTTACCTATAATAGCGGTAAATCATCTCATAGGTCATATCTATTCTCTTTTTATTGAGAATGAAGAGATTAAGCCGATGATGGTTTTGCTAATAAGCGGAGGACATACAAAAATACTTCAATTTAACGGCATTGAAAATATATGTGAGATTGCAAGCACACTTGATGACAGTTTTGGGGAGAGTTTTGATAAATGTGCTAAGATGCTGGGGCTTAATTATCCCGGGGGTCCTGAGATTGAAAATCTTGCAAAAAACGGAAAAAATATTATTCCTCTGCCTCTTCCTCTTAAAAATTCACCGGATATTAAATTTAGTTATTCTGGTCTTAAAAATGCCGTAAGACTTGTTATTGAAGAGCAAAAATACAAAAAAAAAGACATTGCCGCATCATTTCAGGAAAAAGCAATTGAACATCTTGTATTTATGTCAAAGAGAGCTATAAAAAAATATAGACCTAAAAATTTTGCAATAGTAGGTGGGGCAAGCGCAAATAAAAGGGTTAGGGAAGAGTTTGAAAAACTGTCAAATGAGTTTAATTTTAAACTCTATTATCCTGAAATGAAATATACAAGTGATAATGCCGCAATGATTGCAAGAGCTGGGATTGAGCTTTATAAAAAAGGAAAATTTACAGATTACAGGCATCTTGATGTAATGCCAAGAGTGGAATTTGTAAGATGTTGATAATAATAAATACCGCTAAATTGGTTATGTATAAATTAGTTTTTTGTTTATAGGAAAATCTTTTATTAATTTTGTGGTAATAGATTTGTAACCTCCTGAAAAATCTTTGCCTTTTATAAAAATATATTTTTTAAATTCTTCTGATTTTAAGATATTTATAATGATATCCCAATTATATTCAGGAGATTTTTTAGTAATAAAAATTCCTGAATATACATAAATATCTTTTTCTAATAAATGAAAATTAACTTTTTCTTTTACTAAATTGCCAACGACTATTTTTTCATTATTACAAGTTTGAATTCCTTGACTTCTTCCAAATTCATACCAATTTGCGTTTTTATCTATATCTCTTTTTAAAAGTTCTTCTTTATGTAAAGATAAATATTCAAAAGTTTTTGGAAAATTTTTTTTTAAATCTTCTTCCGGTATCGGTATAAGACGAGAGTTCTTTTTAATATAAGGAAAAATAATATATTTAATTTCCGATTTTCTTCCTTTATAAGTAGAGCCTTTAACTATTTTTTTTAAAATATCTTTTTCTATCCAATGATTATTGAATAAAACAA
>JALTBU010000024.1 GCA_027008345.1 Nautiliaceae bacterium
CAGAAAAAAGAATGTATGACAAAGCCTTAAGTCAGCTTATTTTTATGGATTCAATCCAAACAAACAATACCCCAGACCACGTAAATCCTTGGATTACAGCGCCTGAAGTTAATATGTGTTTAGTTCGTCAAGCTTTTGAAGAAGCGCTTCATTCTCAAAGTTATGCGGTTATGGTTGATTCTATTTCACTAAATACCGATGAAATTTATGAGATGTGGAGGGCGGATGAGAATCTTCGTAAAAAAAATGAATTTATAGGAAATGTTTATGAAGAGTGGGGAATGAAGGCTCTAAATGGAGATGATGAAGCTAAAATTTATATGATTGTTGCAAATCAATGCTTAGAGGGAATCTATTTTTATAATGGATTTGCGGCTTTTTATGTGCTAGCAAGAGCCGGTAAAATGATAGGAAGTGCGCAGATGATTAGATTTATTCAAAGAGATGAGGTAACGCATACACTGCTTTTTGCAAATATCTTTAAAGAGATGAAAAAAGAATTTCCTCATCTTTTCACACCACAGGTTTATAAAAACATAAAAGATATGATTTTTGCTGCGTATGAGCTTGAGAGAGACTGGGGATTTTATGTGACAAATGATGAAATTTTAGGGCTTAGCAAAGAATTAATTGATAGATTTACAAAATATTTAGCTAATAAAAGAGCAAATGCTATGGGACTTGAGCTTATGTTTCCAGAAATCGGGCTTAAAAATCCTATTAGCTGGTTTGATAGTTTCAGTTCGTTTAATGACCAAAAAACAAACTTTTTTGAAGGAAATGTTGTAAACTATTCAAAAGGGAGCTTAAATCTAGATGATTTTTAGGCAAAAAGAGATTATAGTTAAAGCTCCAAAAAGAGGCTTTTTTTTAATTACTGATAAGATTTTAGAAAATATAAATATAAGCGATATAAATGCAGGAATGATGAATTTGTTTTTAAAACATACTTCAGCTTCGCTTACAATCAATGAAAATGCGTCGCCTGAAGTTAGAGTTGATATGGAAGATATTTCTTCTAAATTAATTCCTGACGGGTATTTTTATAATCACTCTTTAGAAGGGGCTGATGATATGCCAGCTCATTTTAAATCTTCAATGTTTGGAGTAAGTCTTAATATTCCCATAACTAATGCAAGATTGAATATGGGCATTTGGCAGGGAATTTATCTAAATGAGCATAGAGATTATCCAAGTGAAAGAAAAATAATAATAACTGTATGGGGAGTTTAAAATGGAAATAATTGATTTTAATAAAATAGATAGACTTGATAGATATAAATTAATGGCGAGTAATATAATTCCAAGACCTATTGCCTGGATTGTAACAGAAAATGAAGGAATTATAAATATTGCACCTTTTAGTTATTTTACAGGAGTGGGAGGTCAGCCGCCTTTATTGATGGTTAGTATTGGAAGAAAAAAACCGAATTTAGACGAGCCAAAAGATACTTTTAAAAATCTTAAAGAAACAAAAAAATCCACAGTTTGCCTAGTCCCTCTGGAAATGACTGAAATTATGGATAAAACGGGTGAAGAACTCCCTCATAATATAAGTGAGGCTGAGAAATTTGGAATTGAGCTTGAGAGAATTGATGAAAATTTTCCTCCTATTATAAAGGGTTGTAAAAGAGCGTTTTTAACCACTCTTTATGGAACTTTTGAGAATGAAGAGATGGCTACAATTCCATTTTTTCTTGAAATTAAAAAAATGTATCTTGAAGGAGAGTTTATTCCAGCAGTTAGAGTTGCAAAAAGTTATGCAAAACTTTGTGAAATTAATAATTAGGATTTTTTTAATAATTCAAAAAAATCATTTCTTGATATTCCGATTGTATTTAAGATTCCTTTTAAAAGTCCTGGTTTAATAGTTTTCTTTTTATAAACAGGAATAGTAATGGGAGGGAAAATAGGATGAGTAAAAATCCTATGATTACCTTTTTGTCTATTAAGTTTATATCCAAGTTTTTCTAAAAAAATTATTATTTCTCTTCCTGTATGATTACTCAATTTCATTTAATTCCTCCCATTTTTGTGGATCAAATGTTTTTAATTGTTCCATAAATATAGGGTCTTTTTTATGATTTTTTAAAGTTTGTAAATCAGTATTATCAAAGATTAAATCAAATATTTTTTGTGCTGTTTGCAACTTGTTATGACTGATAGGTAATCCTGCTAATCCTATTTTTATTCCCATAATAATACTTAAAGCATAATTTAAATAAGTGTTATTTCCTTCTCCAACTCTTTTTTCCCAAGATAAATCAACTCCTTTTTCTAATATTTTTTCTACTATATTTTCTTCTCCCCATCTTATAGCATAACTTAAGACATTTTCTTTTTTCTTAGGTAAAGTTTTTTCTATTGTTTCTAAATTCATTTTATCAATTAAATATAAAGCTATTTTTCTTTTTTCTTCATCTAAAGGATTTTCTGAAATAGCTATTAAAGCAGTATAATTGTCTATTTCATTTGAATAATTTACATCTACTTCAGCTTCTACTAATTTTTTAACTTCTTCAAATGTACCTTCTCCTGCAAAATGTATAATTTGAGGTATTTTGTGGTTTTTATAAGGAACTTTAATTTTTTTATTTGGATTTTTTAAGTCTATTTTTATTTTTTTTAATTCATCTTCTAATGAAAAATAATGATTAATATCCCCTACTTTTAAAGTTTTTAATTTTCCAAAATATCTTTCAAATTTTAATTTATAATCATTTAAAGCAGCAGAAGGATATTTATAATTAGTTATATTTAATCTTATAGCTTCAAAATAAAATTTAATAAAATCGGATTTATTATTTTTGAAATTAAGTTTTAATTTTTTATTATTTAATTTCGCACTAATCATTAAACCTTTTTCAATTGCATTTATGATATAACCACCTATACAATTTATTCCGCTTAGAGATTTTTTATAATATTCAATTGCATTTGTTAATTCTTTTTTTTCTAATAAATATTCAGCATAAAAATAATTAAAAAATGGATGGTTTTTATTTTCAACTTTTTCATAAAGTTTTGGAAATTGTTCTAAAAACTCATCTTTTTTTAATGAGATGATTTCTTGTAATAAATAATCATCATTTGATAATTGAATATTTTTTAAATAATCTTGGATTTTATTTTCTATGGTTGATATAGGTATTTCTAAATTAAGTTTAACAAAAGGGATTAAGAACAATTCATCTATTAAATTAAAAAATTGATATTCGTTAAATACAAGCATTGCTTGATAATTTTTTTGGATTTCAGATAAATAACAATCTATTTTTATAGTATTTTCTGGTTGGAACAAATAATCATTTCTTATTATATATTTATAAAAATATTCTCTTAAAGAATTTTTATCTTTAAAAGATAATTTATTTAAAATATCAATATATTGTAAATC
>JALTBU010000025.1 GCA_027008345.1 Nautiliaceae bacterium
GTCGGGTTTTGGAATTAGAAGAGACGTTATCTTTAAAAAATCTTCTTTTGAAGGTACTTTATCATTTGTAGATTTAAAAAATTCATTTAAATTATTTAAATCTTCTTTAAAAATAGAATTATTAATACATCCACCATATCCATTGTTTTTAAGATATTCTTCTCCTTCATGTTTAGAAATATTAGGATAAATAACTTTATAATCTATATTTATAACATTTCCTATTTTTTCATTAATTAAATTTATCATAATATCTTGGTATTTATTAGCTTGAATATAAGGATTATAATTTTTTAAATTTTCTAAACTACTCCAATTTTTAACTTCTATAATAAAAATGCCAAGAACGGGATGAACAAGTAAGATATCTATATCTTTTGAAGCTGTAATATCATTTAAAGATACATGAGATAAAAGATAATAATTTTCACTTTTTTTATCAAGCTCTTTTTTTAATTTATTCAATACTAATTTTTCACCCTCTTCACCTTTTAAAAAAGAAAATAAATTCATTTATCACCTTTCATAATAGGCATTCTCGCCTTTTGCTTTTAAAAATTTATTTATAATACTACCACCTTTTGCAAACACAACATTTTTTGGTATATCTTCACTAAATTTCACCTTTTCCTGTACAATATTTTTTTTAACCCAATTTAACATAATATTATTACTCTTTGGATTTATGTAAATATTTTCATCTCTTTGAAACTGAGAATTAAGAGCTTTAATTTCTTTTGCCGTCACTATTTCAAAATCTTTCTCAAAATATTCAAAATCTTCACTTAAAAAATAAAATTTTTTATCTTCTGTATAAAAACCATCTTCATAAGGAATTTTATTTACATAAGGATTTATACCGAATTCTTCATCAATCCATTCTATGTTTTCACTTAAAATTTCCAAATATTCTTCTTCACTTCTTAATCCTTCAAATCCAAACTCATCAAACAAAAATTTAGTTAATTCATATTCACTTATATACTTTTCATTTTTAACTTTACATTTTTCATTTTTTAACATGTATTCATGAAAATAACTGCCTCTAATATCTTTTTTTTCATAAAAATCTTTTGTAGGAATAAAAAGTGTGGAAATTTTAGCGGTCTCATCATAGTACTTTCCAAAAACTATTGTTGTTTTTTCTTTTAGCTTCTCCCATTCATCTCTGTTTATAAAACTCACAAGTGGATTTGCTCCTTGAACAAAAACAACATCATAATCTCTTAAATCAACATCAAAAAGAGCAATTCTGTTTTTATGCTCTATTTTAAAAGGATTATCAAGTCCAAATGAGCTGCTTCCAAGAAAAGCAACACCTTTATTATTTTTGCCAAAATAATCAAGCATATAAAAAAGAGAATCAATAGCCCAAGTTGTTTTATAACACTCTTTACATTTTGCAACTCCAAGCCCCATTAAAACAACAGCACCTTCATTAATAATTTCAAATATTTTCATTAAATTTTCATTATTTATTCCACATTTATTCATTAAAAATTCTTTATCATAAGAAAAAACAATATTTTTATATTTTTCAAAATCGACACCATCTTTTTTATATTTATTATTTTCAATTACCATTCTTGCTAAAAGAATCGCAAGATAAAAATCACTGTTTGGCTTTACTTGAATAAAATAGTCTGAATGTTTTGCTGTTTTGCTCTTTATTGCATCAATAGTTAAAACAAATTTATTTTTAATAAGTGGTAAAAGATGAATATTTGTAACATATGGGTTTCTTCCCCAGATAATAATATTTTTGGCATTTTTGATAATCCATGTTGGAAGTATAAGTGATTTGCCTCTTGATTTAACAATTCCTTCCTCCCCTATTCCATCACAAGTAGAACCAATAGCAAAAGTAGCTCCGTATTTTTCAAAAAAAAGTTTCGTAACATTTTGCATAAGTCCCATATTACCAGAACCTTTTACAAACAATACTCTTTTTGGCTCACTATTTTTTAAAATTTCAGTAAGTTTTTTTAAAGCATCATTTAACATAATATTTTTACTCTTAAATTTAGCTGAGGTTTCACGGGGAAATTTGAAGTAGTTATTCAGTTTCCAGCAAAGATAAGGAGAAAAGCCATCTCCTTTAAATTTTCCATTTTCAATTTTACATTGACAAGCGTCCCAGCAATCAAGAGGACAAAACATAAATAAACCTATACATTAAATCTAAAATGCATTACATCACCATCTTGAACCACATAATCTTTACCCTCTAACCTCATTTTACCAGCTTCTTTTGCACCTTGTTCTCCTCCGTATTTTACAAAATCTTCATAGCTTATAACCTCGGCTCTAATAAATCCTTTTTCAAAATCTGTATGAATCACGCCTGCAGCCTGAGGTGCTTTTGTTCCTCTTTTAATAGTCCAACTTCTAACTTCTATTTTTCCAGCAGTAAAATATGAAATAAGTCCTAATTTCTCATATGCTTTTCTTATTATCTGATCAAGCCCGCTTTCAGTTGCTCCCATACTTTCAAGGAATTCATGTCTTTCTTCATCACTCATATCAACCATCTCTTCTTCAATTTTTGCACAAAGTTTTATTACTTCTCTATTATGTTTTTTGGCATATTCTTTTAGGGCTTTTACATACTCATTATCTTCTGCCAACCCTTCTTCATCAACATTTGCACCGTAAAATATTTCTTTGTTTGTTAAGAAATTCAACTCTTTTTCTAAAATTTTAAATCCGTCTTCATCTTTTTTTAGAAAAGTAGAAACAGGATTTCCCTCTGCGAGCCATTCCATAAGCTCCTCTGCGACTTCAAGCTGTGCTTTTGCATCTTTATTGCCTTTTGCCTGTTTTTTAAGTCTTTCTATTCTTTTTTCAAGTGTCTGAATATCAGCATATAAAAGTTCTTGTTCAATAATTTCTACATCTCTGATTGGGTCAACACTGTTTTCTACGTGAATTACATTTGGATCATCAAAACATCTTACCATATGTAAAATTATATCAGTCTCTCTAATATTTGCTAAAAACTGATTCCCAAGCCCTTCACCTTTGCTTGCACCCTTAACAAGTCCTGCAATATCAACAAATTCAATAGTGGAATATTGTATTCTTTCAGGATTTACAATTTTTGCAAGCTCTTCTATTCTCTCATCTGGCACAGGCACAACCGCTTTATTCGGCTCTATTGTACAAAACGGAAAATTTGCTGCTTCTGCATTTTGTGTTTTTGTAAGTGCATTAAATGTAGTAGATTTTCCTACATTTGGAAGTCCAACAATACCAACTTTCATTAAATTCCTTTTTTTGTGAAATTATAGCTAAAAAGGGGGGAAATTAAAGATTTTTGAGATAAGTGAGGATTGTGTCTACTCCAAATCCGCTTGCGCCAAAAGGATTATATCCCCATTCTTTTTCTACATA
>JALTBU010000026.1 GCA_027008345.1 Nautiliaceae bacterium
AAACTATATAATTAAAAATAGCAACTCTAAGATTTCCTATATGCATATCTCCTGTTGGACTTGGTGCAAATCTAAGCATTAATTTTCCTTTATTTTGAATATTCTAAAACTTCATCAACTTTTTTTATTTCAATTAAATATTTAATTAATTCATCAAATAAATCAAAAAGTTCTCTTGCATTATCTTCAAGAGTTTTTAATTTATCATAATACCACTCTTGATTTTCTTTACTAACGCCTTCTTGTTTTATTTTTTCTAAAACTTCTTTACCTATATTATGAATATTACTATGAATTTCTAACATTTTTCTATATTTTTTAAATCCTCTAAAAATTGGCTCTAAATTTTTATTATTTAACCAAATTCCTAAAGCACAATTTTTAGCGGTAATATTATATGTTTTTTCATCAAATTCTTCTTTTGAAACTGCGGCATAAATATTTGATTTATAAATAATATGGTGAATTTTAAATGTTATTAAAATAAGTTTTAACATATTTTCTTCAGTAATATCATTTACATCATTTAAATCTTCTTGTAAAGAGTGTAAAAGCATTTCAAAATCTTCTAAAGTATTATAAGATTTATTTCCTATTTCTACTACCTCATTTGTATTTTCATTTATACCCATAAATTGTTGTTGAAGAGTTTGAATGGTAATTGCTATTTCATTTGTGGCTTTTTGAGTTTTTTCTGCTAAATCTCTTACATTATCTGCAACTACCGCAAAACCTCTTCCATGCTCGCCGGCTCTTGCGGCTTCAATAGCGGCATTAAGTGCTAATAAATTTGTCTGGTCGGCAATATCTTTAATAAGCTCAACAATATTTGAAATAGAGGTAATATGCTCGCTCATCTCTTTTACTTCATTTGAAGTTTCATTAACTTTTTCTGAAAGTGTTTCAAATTCTCTTTTTGCCTCTTGCATTTTTTCATATGTTTCATTGGCCATTTTAGAAGAATTTCTAACTTTTGAAGCAATTTCATTAAAAGATTCATCGATTGTAAAAATACTGTTTCCAACAACTCTTAAATTTTCACTTATTCCTCCGTCAATTTCAATAAAGCGTTTAGATAAATTACTAAGTAGCTCAACTTTTTTTGATACTTTTAAAGAATCCGCCACTTTTTGAAATTCTTCGGCAACTTTTTTAAACTCCCCGTGAAGTCCGCTTGGCATTATATATCTAAAATTTTCACCTTCACTTATTGCTTTAATAGTATTTTCGCTTTCTCTTAGCAAATCTTCTATCTGGTCTAACATTTCATTTATATTCCAGGCAATTTTTTCTTCTTTTGTATCTTCTCCATCTACTATGATTCTCTCATATAGCTTACCTTCATAAGCCTGTTTTACGACATTTTGAATTTTATCTAAAACATCTTCATTTTTTCTTTCTTTTTTAAAAAAAAACATTTTTAACCCTTTTGCAATTCAAATATCAAAGATTGATATTTTGTTATTATATTTTCATCTGTTGCATTAAGCGTTTTTTTCAAAAGTTCATAACTAGCGCTAATTCCCCCGCTTCTTTCAGCTTCTACTAGCTGTTTATAAATAGGTGTTAAAAATTCTATCCCCTTGCGGCTTGGTTTTTTTCTAAAAGAAGTATAACCAATAATATTTTCATTTAAATCCACATCAGGGGTAATATATGCAAAAACCCAGTAAAATCCTCCGTCTTTTCTTAAGTTTTTAACAAATCCAAAAAACTCTTTTTTTGACTGAATTAAATCCCAAAGAATCTTAAAAGCAATTTTTGGCATATCGGGATGACGAATAATATTGTGATTAGCACCTATTAACTCAAATCTACTCCATCCGGCCATTTCAACAAAAATCCTGTTACAATATTTTATATAACCTTTAGGGTCTGTTTTAGAAACAATAAAATCATTATCAGCTAATACTTTTTCATTATTATTTATATTTTTTGGAGCGTCAAGTTTTGAAAGTCTTTTACCCGCTTTTAATTTTTCTGCTATTTTCTTTTCATCTATCATAATATTCCTTTAAAATGGTCTAAACATACTAAGGGCTAAAATAAACATAAAAAACATATAACTAACCCAATATGAAATTTCAGCAAATTTAATACTAACACTCTTTTTTTTGAAAAATTTATATGCAAAAAATATATTTTCTATAATCAACAAAACAACTAAAGAGAGTTTCAAATGAAGCCAGCCTCCCGTTTTTGAAATATCGGGATTCATTAAAATCATTTTTGTCCCGATAAATAAAACTACTACCATAAAAAATATACTCAAAATTCCAAAAATAAAACCTTCAACATCTCTTTTATATTCAACTGCTTTTATAAACTGCAATAAAAAAAGCATCCAACTCGCCACTACTAATAAATGCAGATTATAAAAAATTAAATACATCTTTTATCCTAAAATAGATTTTAAAAATGGAAATTTTTTTATTAATTCTTTATAAAAATCTTTTTCAGCCATATCTTCAATATACCACTCTTTTATATGATTGATTGTATTATGAATTTGCTCTTTTTCAAGATTAGATTTTTTTATTTTATCGATAGCCTTTTGTTTGAAGTCCATTTTTTACCTTTTTTAACATAATTTTAACATAAAAAAAGGTAAAAAGAAGAAAAAAGGAGAGATTATTTAGATTCTTTTGCTACTTCTTGTCCGTTTACTTTAATGATAATATGATTTTCATCTGCGTCAAATTCTACTTTATCGCCTTCTTTAACTTTACCTTCAAGGATAAGCTCAGCTAATTTATCTTCTACAACATCAGCTAAAGCTCTTTTTAAAGGTCTAGCACCAAAGATTGGGTCAAATCCTACTTCTGCTATAAATTCTTTTATAGAATTACTTAAAACAAGCTCAATATCTCTTTCTGCAAGTCTTGAAGTAATTTTTCTAAGTAAAATATCCACAATTTTTGTAACTTGTTCTTTTCCTAATGGATTAAATACAACTACCTCATCAAGTCTGTTTAAAAATTCAGGTTTCATTCTTCTTTTAAGTTCTGCCCATACAGCTTCTTTTCTTGCATTTGTATCTTTAATTTCCATAATAATATCACTTGCGATATTACTTGTTAGGATAATAATTGTATTTTTAAAATCAACTGTTACACCTTTGTTATCAGTTAATCTTCCATCATCTAAAACTTGTAATAAAATATTAAACACATCAGGATGTGCTTTTTCTATTTCGTCAAATAAAATTACACTATATGGTTTTCTTCTAACAGCCTCAGTTAATTGACCACCTTCTTCATATCCAACATATCCAGGTGCAGCACCGATTAATTTAGAAACACTAACTTTATCCATATATTCACTCATATCAAATCTAATAAG
>JALTBU010000027.1 GCA_027008345.1 Nautiliaceae bacterium
GAAAATTTCATGTAAAAATTTAAAAAACTTTGAAGAAAACAGAAAAATTATGAAAAAATTAAATATAATTTCTTTTAATAAAAATGTCAGCTACCTTGTTTTAATAAATGTTAAATATAATAATCAAGAATTAAATATAACTTATGACATAAACAAAAAAAGGATAAAAGATATCGAAAGTAATATTTTATACTAAAAATTTCAATGAAGATATAAAAGAAAAAGTAGATATTATTTTATCTCCTGAATTTTATTGGATAAAAAAAATAAACGCTCCTATTAAAAATATATTTCAAGCAAAAAAAATAGCAAAAAATATTTTTGATATTGAAGGGGAATATATTTATGACGCATTAAAAATGGACAATAAATATTTTGCTATTGCTATTCCAAAAAAACTCAATTTAAAAATTGATAAAAAATATATAAATTCCATAAAAACTGCTCAAAGTGAATTTTATAATTATGAATGTATAGATATAAATGATAAATTTATGCTTAAAAAAATTGATGATATACTTTTTTATCTGCCAAATGATAAAACTTGCAAAAATAATATTAATGATATTATAAAAAATCTCAAACCCTCAAAATCAAATCTAAATTTTGACACTGTTAATTTTGATAAAAGCACAATTTTTATGATTTTTTTTATTTTTTTAGCAATTAATCTATACTTTATTTTGGGATTTATAAATTATAAACAAGAATATAATAAACTAATACAAAAAAAAGAAAGTTTAAAAAAATATAATTTGCCTTTAACTCTTATTCAACTAAATTCAATATATTCAACAATGAAAAAAATAAACCAAACTCAACAGATAATAAGAAAAGATTTAGAATTTTTTTCAAAAACCCCATTAAATAAAAACGAAGAGTATAATAAACTTTCATTAAATAACGGGGTTTATACAGTAAAAATAAAAACTTCAAGAAATATGCATAGCTATTTTGCAAAACGCTTTTTAATAAAATCAGAAGAATTTAACAAAAGAGAATATAAAGCCAGGTTAAGTCATGAATAAAAGAATATTTTATCTTATTATTTTACTTTTTATTGTTGTAACAATTTTTAATATAAAGCTTTTTATAAATACAAAAAAAGATATTTTAGAAAATTATCAATATATTACAAAGCTTGAAGAAAAAATAGAAAAAATAAATTATTTAAAACAAAAATACAGATTTAACTACTTTTTATTCAATAGACTTAAAAAATTTTGCAATACCCAATATAAAAATGACATTAATATAATTTTATGTAAAAATCTAAATTCAAAACAATTCAATACCATTCAAAATATAATTTTTAAAACAAATTTTAAAATAAAAAATTTTGACATAGAAAAAAATTCTTCTGCAATAATAAAAGCGGAGATAAAAAAATGAAAAAAATATTATTTTTTTTAGTCGGTCTTTTTATAGGTTTTATTTTGTTTATGCCAAAAGAAAATCTTTATTATACTTTTCAAAAATATCTCTCAAAACAAAATATATATATAAACTCTCAAATAAAAAGCAATCTAACTCTAAATCTTTATAATGGAAAAATTTATGAAAATGGCATAAATTTAGTAAATTTTAAAGAGATTAAAATTATTCCTTTTGTACTTTATAACAAAATTACAGCAAAAAACATAAAAATAAATTTTCAAAATTACAAAATCACTTATTTAAATATTACATATTCTATTATTAATCCTACAAAAATTTACATAAAAGGAAATAGCACTTTTGGAAAAATTCAAGGTGAAGTAAATTTAATAAAACATTATTTAAAAGTTTATATTTTAAATCTCAATGATTATAATTTAAAATCATTTTTAAAAAAAGACAATAAAGGCTATTTTTATTATGCAGAGTTTTAAAAATATACTTGTTTTTTTATTAGGAATTTCTATTGCGGCTTTAATTTGGGGAATAAGTCTATTTTTTTTAGAAAAAACTCCTATTTTTTATATGCAAACAATAAAAAACTATTCATTTTATCCTATAAATTTAACACATCTGTTTTTTAATAAATATCATTTAAAACTCATACCAACGCAAACTCTACAAGGCATAAAACTAAAAGCAGTATATTATGACGGTAAAAAAGGATTTGTAATAATAAAAGATAAAAAAACACATTTTATCGATTTAAATAAAACTTACAAAGGATATAAATTAATAAAAATTGGAATTAATTATGCTATTTTTGAAAAAAATCAAAAAAAATATAAAATAACTATGAAAAAAGAAAAAATAAAATATAAAAACATAACAGAACCTGTAATTTATGTGCCTAAAAAAACATTTGAAAAGTATAAAAATAATTTAAGTAAAATCTGGCAAAATATTGGAATTGTTAAAACTCAAAAAGGATATTTAATTACTTTTGTAAAAAAAGATTCAATTTTTTATAAAATAGGACTAAGAAGAGGAGATATTTTACTTGAAGTAAACGGCAGAAAATTAAAAAATGATGCCGACGCATGGGATTTATATAAAAATGCAGATAAATTTAATGATTTTGAAATAAAATTATTAAGAAATAATGAAATAAAGGTTTTAAATTATGAAATGGATTAAAATTTTAATATTTTTTATGAGTTTAATATATGCAAAAGAGGTTGAACTTAATTTCAAAAATCTTGATATTAATGATTTTATTAAAATGGTAGCTAAAATTACTAATAAAAATATTTTAATGACACAAAATATCTCTGGTAAAGTTAATTTTATTTCAGTAAAACCTGTAAGTGAAAAAGAAGTTTATGATATATTGCTGAATATTCTAAAAAGCAGAGGTTATACACTATTACAAGATAATGGATTTTTAAAAGTTATAAGAAGCGCTGATGCATATAGAAACGCACCACCACTTGCATCAAAAAATAATTTAGACCAGTTAGAAACAGATATAATATCTCTTAAAAACATAAAAGCCCAAAACGCTTATTCATTAATTAACTATCTTAATTCACGATATGGCAAAATAGTAATAAACAGAGATAAAAATCTTTTAGTTATAACCGATTATCCTAAAAATATTGATATTATAAAAAAAATTTTAAAAAAAATAGACACTTCTAAAAGTTTAAAAACAGAGTTTATTCATTTTAAAAATGCTGATATTCAAAATGTATTTCCAAAAATTGTTTCAATAATAAATACATCATATCCTCAAAGCATATATAAATACAAACTTTTAAATGATGTTTCAACAAACACTTTAATAGCAGTAGCACCGGTAGAAATAATAAAAAAAATAAAAACAATATCACAAAAACTTGATAAAAAACCAAACATTACCAATATGACAACAGATATTGTAACTCTTAAAAATTCTGATGCTGTTTCCATGGGGAAAATACTTAATAAAATAATCTCCCAAAAATATTCTTCATCTAAAGAAAAACCGTCAATTACAGCAGATAAAGAAACAAATTCTTTAATAATAATTGCCACAAACACTCAAATTCAAATGTTAAAAAAAATAATTCAAGCCCTAGACATACCAAAACAACAAGTTTATGTAAAAGCAAGAATACTTGAAATTTCAAATTCAAAAGCTTCTCAAATTGGATTAAAATATGGAATTTTAGGCGGTATTGCCGATAGCAGCGGGCTGTACACACTTAATGTAGATATGGGAGGAAATGCTTTGGCGTTTGACCCATCAGCCCTTGGTATTTCTATTCCTACACTAAAACACGGTTTAGCCCTTGGTATAACACTTGATATGCTTGAAACATTAGGAGCGGCTAAAAAACTCAGTGAACCTTCTATTTTATGTATAAACAACACACCTTCAAATATTTATGTAGGAAAAACGGTTTCGGTCCTGACAGGCAAAACTACATCAACTTCAACAAGTGAATCATATACAAGAGAAGATATAGGTCTTACACTTAAAATTACTCCAAGAATTGATAGTGATTCAAAAGTGGCTCTTAATGTAAAAGCCACAATTGAAGATTTGCTTCCCGGAAGCCCTACACTTATGCCTATAACATCAAAAAGGACAATTGATACAACCACAATCGTTAGAAACGGGCAAAGTATCATAATAGGAGGGCTTGTTAAAGACAATAAAGATATTACAATGAAAAAAGTTCCCCTTTTAGGAGATATTCCGATACTTGGCAGTCTTTTTAGGCATAAAATGGTTAATAACGATAAAACAACACTCGCAATAATTCTTACGCCTTATATAGTGAAAAAAAGCGATGATTTAGATAAAATTAGAATCGCCATTTCTAAACTTAATGCCCTTGAAAAACAGTTTGCTCAAAAAATGATAAAAAAAATAAAAAAGAAAAAAAACAGACAACAAAAACCTATATATGACATAACAGGCGAAAATTATGAAAATAATAGATAATATTAATCCAAAAGCCTTTGAAATAGAGAATTTTGATATAGAAAAAGGGATTAAATATTATTTGCTCCCTGGAATTATAGACAATAAAAAATATTTTTTTACAACATCTGAAAATCTTACTGATGCTTTAAATTTTTATTCCAAACTTTCAATACCCATTGAAATCGCTTTAACAGATAAAGATTCTTATGAAAGACTTCTAAACCGGTATCTTGAAGTTAAAACAAAAAAAGATTTAGAAGAAACTTCTATTGAAGAGGAAGATATAAATTTAGATGATTTTTTAACAAGTCTTGATATATTAAATTCAGAAAATTCCGCTCCTGTTATAAAATTTGTAAATTCTATGTTTTATCAAGCGGTAAAAAAACACGCAAGCGATATTCATATTGAAACTCATGAAATTTACGGACTTGTAAGATTTAGAATAGATGGAGTATTAATAACCCAAAGTAAACTTCCAAAAAAAATTACCGAACTTGTCATAAATAGAATAAAAGTAATTTCAAATCTTGATATAAGTGAAAAAAGAATACCGCAAGATGGTAGGACACAAATCAAAATAGCAAATAAAACAACAGATATAAGAGTATCAATAACTCCCACATATTTTGGTGAAAAAGCAGTTCTTAGACTTCTTATGGAGAGTGAAAATATTCCTTCACTTAAAGAACTTGGATTTAATGAACCTATAACAAAAGGATTTAAAGAATTATTAGAACATTCATATGGAATGATACTTGTTACAGGTCCAACAGGAAGTGGAAAATCAACTACTCTTCATTCATTCCTCCAAACAATAGCAAGTCCAGAAAAAAACATTATTACAGTAGAAGACCCGGTAGAATATAAAGCCGATAATATTAATCAAATTCAGGTAAATCCAAAAGTCGGCCTTACATTTGCAAATGCTCTAAGAAGCATTTTAAGACAAGACCCAGATATAATAATGGTAGGAGAAATAAGAGACAAAGAAACAGCAACAATTGCAATCCAGGCTGCTCTTACAGGACATTTAATGCTTTCAACTCTTCATACAAATAATGCTCCTTCGACGATAACAAGACTTATGGATATGGGGATTGAACCTTTTTTGATTGCGTCTTCCCTTATAGGTGTGCTCTCCCAAAGACTCGTAAGAATCTTATGCGAATGTAAAGAGATTGATAATTCAAAAGAAAGTTTTGAAGAAATAGAAAAAATAATCCATAAATTTCCATATCTTAGTAAATACAAAATAGAAAAATTATACAAACCAAAAGGATGTCCTAAATGCAATTTTACTGGATACAAAAAAAGAAGCGCTGTGGGGGAACTTTTCATTATGGATGATGAAATTAAAAATATTATAGCAAAAGGAACAAATGATATAGAATTAAAAAACGAAATGATAAAACACGGAATGAAAACATTAAAAGAAAATATTTTAGAACTTATAATTAGCGGTAAAACATCACTAAACGAAGCTATAAGAGTAGGACTTAAAGACTGATGCTATTTAAATACACAGCATATGATAAAAACGGAAAAAAACAAAAAGGTATAATTGAAGCAGACAATATACATGAAGCCAAAAAATTTTTAAAAAATTATATAATTATTGATATAAAACCTATAAAAACTCTTAATTTTAATCTTTCATTTTCAAAAAATATTAATAAAAAAGAGCTCTCCAAACTTTTTTTAACTATTGGTCTTTATTTAAAATCATCAATACCTATATCAAACGCAATCATACTTACAAAAAATCAAATTGAGAATTCAAAAATTATTAAATTTTTAGATTTTATCCAAAAGGAGATAAAAGAAGGGCAAAATCTCTCAAATTCAATAGAAAAACAAAAAATAATAAAATTGTCTCCATACATAATAAATATAATAAAAGTAGGAGAAGAGAGTGGAAAACTTTCTTTGGTTTTAATTGAACTGTCAAAATTTTTAAAAGATGAAGAAAGACTTTTATCAAAAACAAAACAGGCTTTAATTTATCCTTTTTTTATAGTTCTCATGGCAATTATTATGATTTCTTTTATGCTTACATTGGTAGTGCCTAAAATAACAAAAGTTTTTTCATCACTTCATCAAAATTTACCTCCTATTACAAAATTTGTAATTAATGCCAGTAATTTTTTTAAAAATCACTATATTAGCATTAGCATAATTTTTTTAATATCAATTTTTTTATTTATATTCGCATATAAAAAAATATATCGATTTAAATTATTTATCGATACATTTTATTTAAAAATACCTGTTATAAAAAAAATCATCATTTCAAAAGAACTTGGAAAATTCTCTTATCTTGTTTATGTGCTTACAAATTCAGGAGTAAATTTTATCACATCTGTAAATCTTGCGACAAATACAATTGAAAACGAAAAAATAAAATCTGTTTTTAAAAATGCTATAAAAGAAGTTTTAGAAGGGAAAAAACTTTCCATCTCTCTTAAAAAATCTGGATTTAATTATGACAAAAGCTTTATTCAAGCGATTGCACTTGGCGAAGAAACGGGAGAAATTAGCGAAATTTTAAAAAATATCAGTGAAATATATTTTGAAGAAAATGAATCTAAAATCAATACAATTCTTTCTATGATAGAGCCGATCTTAATAATATTAATTGGAGGAGTTATTGGATTTATTGTAACTGCAATGCTTCTTCCTATGTTTAGTATGAATATGCTTAAATAATCTCAACATCAAAATAAAATTCAATCTCCGGGAAATTTTTATACAGAAATTCTTCTATTTTTCTTTGAATTTCACCTGCCAACTTTTCATTATGTGCAGCAAAAACTATAGCAATACTTGCTTCTTTTGGGTATTCACCTGAAATATCAAGAATTGAAATGTTAAATTTTTTAAGTTTATCTTTGATAGAGTTTATGATTTTGCGGCGTTCTTTAAGTGAAAAGACAAAAGGAAGTTCAAAATCGGCAATCATATTAACGATTACCATTTTATACCTTAATTATTTAGATTTTTCTTTACATTTAGAACATATTCCATAAATATAAAGTTCTTTTTGAGAATCAGGGTATTTCTTTTCTATATTTTTATCAAGAATTTCATTAAAAGGCACATCCTCCACATGTCCGCATTTTTTACATATAAAATGGGCGTGAGGTTCTTTTTCTATTTCATATTTAGGTTTTTGATGAAGGCATATTTCGCTTATAATCCCTTCATCTTTAAGTGAATTAATATTTTTATATATTGTAGCCAAAGAAATACTTGGAAACATTTCTTTTATAGTATCATAAATCTCTTCAATACTTGCATGACCCTTACTATCAAGTTCTTTTAAAATAGCAAGTCTTTGCGGAGTGATTTTTAGGTTTGATTCTTCAAGTAAACCTTTTAAATTTTTCATATATCCCTTTCAGTTTTTCTTTTTTTAAAACTTATTTTAATAAGTTTTAAAAAAAGAAAAAAAAGGAAGAAATTATCCTTTAAAAGCTTTTACCATTTCTTCCATTTCTTTAATATCATTTTCGTCAATTAAATCTTCAAGTGTTACATATTTACCAACATTTCCTGTCATTGGTTCTACATCTGTATTTACAGGAAGTGTTTTTTTACCAGGTTTCCAGTTTGCTGGGCAAACTTCTCCAGTTTTGTATGCATGTTGATGTGCGATAATTTGTCTTACGAATTCTTTTACACTTCTACCAACTGGTGGAGCTTGAACTTCTTCAGCTACAATTTGTCCGTCTGGATTAATTAAAAATCTACCTCTTAGAGCAAGTCCTGCACCTTCAATTAATACACCGAATTTTTTGCTAAGTTCTAAGTTTGGATCTGCTGCAATAGTAAGTTTAAGATCTTTTAATAATGGTTCAGTTTCTACGAATCTTTTATGAGAAAATTTAGTATCAGTTGAAACAGCAAGTACTTCTACTCCAAGCTCTTTTAAGAATGGTAATGCTGCATTCATTGCCGCAATTTCAGTAGGACATACGAATGTAAAGTCTGCTGGATAAAAACATACTACTGTCCATTTACCTTTATAATCATCTGAGCTCACTTCTGTATAGTGGCCTGTTTCTGCATTGTATGCTTCTGCTTTAAATTCAGGCATTTGTTTAAGTACTAATACACCTTCTTGTGTTTTGATTTCTTCCATTATTCCCTCCTCTTTTGGTGTTGTTTTGTTTGTATCTTGTGCTAATTCTTTTGTATCTTTTTCACATGCCATAACTGGCTCCTTGTAATTTTTTTTACACCAAAATTATAATTAATAAAAATTTATTTGTCAAGGATAAAAAAGAAAAAAGGAAAAAAATTTTCTCCTAGAATATTTTATCTAAGTCAAGATTATAAAAAAGATTTGGATGTTCAAGTTTTATTTTATTTACCACTTCATCGATACTTTTATCATTGTTTTTTTTCATTTCTTCCAAAACAACGGCTTTTACGTCATCATAATCAATAGGAAATTCGCTAAGAATTGCTTTTTCAAGTTTAAGTTCAAAATTTTCTTTTAAAAGTTTTTTACTCATTTCCATAAATTCAATATATTCATCTACATCCATTGCAACTTTTATTTTATCCCCGACTTCCATTACCCATAAAGGAGAATTAATATCTCCCTCAATAACTTCTAAATCATTACATTTTACAATTGTTTTTGATTCAATTTTTTTTGCTATTTTTTCAGCCAAACCATCAATCCTTTCTGTGCGTGAAGTCTGTTTTCAGCTTCTGTAAATATAACATTTTCATATTTTTCAAAAACATCTTCACTTACTTCATATCCTCTGTAAGCCGGAAGACAATGCATAAATATAGCATCTTTTTTAGCTAATGACATTAATTCATTATTTATTTCATAGCCTTGAAAATCTTTTAATCTTTTTTCCTTTTCATCTTCTTGCCCCATACTCACCCAGGTATCGGTAACCACAACATCCACATCTTTTATGGCCGTTTTCGGGTCATTTGTAAATTCTATAATAGCGCCTGAATTTTTAGCTTCATTTAAAGCAATTTCTTTAATTTTTTCATCAATTTCATATCCTTTTGGAGTTGCAATATTTATATTGAATCCAAGTTTTGAAGCTAAAATCAACCAAGAATGAGCCATATTATTACCATCTCCGATGTATGCGGCAGTTGTTTTTGAAGGATTTTCAAAATCAAATTTGTCAAATTCTATCATTGTAAGCAAATCTGCTAATAATTGAACCGGATGGCAAAGGTCTGTTAAACCGTTTATTACAGGAACTTTTGAATATTTGGCAAACTCTTCAAGTCTTTCCTGTCCAAATGTTCTTATCATAATTAAATCAACCATTCTTGAAATAACCCTTGCAGTATCTTTAAGCGGTTCTCCCCTCCCCAGCTGAATATCACGACTGCTTAAAAAAAGACCGTTTCCACCAAGCTGATTAATACCTACTTCAAAAGAAACCCTCGTTCTTGTAGAGCTTTTTTCAAAAATCATAGCAAGCTGATTATGTTTTAAATATGGCTTAAAAATACCGGCTTTTGTCTCTTTTTTTATTTGAATAGCCAAACTAATAATTTCTTTTATTTCTTCTTTTGTAAAATCTACAAGCCATAAAAAGTGTCTCAACTTATATCCTTTATTCTTAATTAAGATATAATTTTAACAAAAAAAGGAGATTTTTTGGAAATTTCACAAATTGCCAATCTTCCTACAAAATACGGAAATTTTAAAATACAGTCTTTTAAAGAAGGGGATAAAGAACATTTAATTATTTTTACTGAAAACATACCAGAAATACCACTTGTAAGAATACACAGTGAATGTTTAACAGGAGATGCTCTTGGAAGTTTAAAATGCGACTGCGGAGAACAGCTTGAATATGCACTAAAAGAGATAAATAAAAACGGCGGTATGGTAATATATCTCAGACAGGAAGGCAGAGGAATAGGACTTTTTAACAAAGTTAACGCATACTATCTCCAGGATAAAGGACTTGATACCGTAGAAGCAAATCATCAGCTTGGATTTGAAGCCGATATGAGGGATTTTTCAATAGTTGAAGATATTTTAAAACATTTCAATATAGAAAAAATAAAACTGCTTACCAATAATCCGAAAAAAGAATTTGCTTTTAAAAACATAAAAGTAATTGAAAGACTACCAGTGAAGGTTAAAGCAAATCCTTACAATGAAAATTATCTTAAAACAAAAAAAGAAAAAATGGGGCATCTTTTATGAGTGGATGGGTGAATGAGTGAATGGGAAGATGGAAGTAGAAAGTAGATAAGAAAATATAAATTTCAAATACACAAATATGGAGAATTAAAAATGGAAAATGGAAAATTCCAAGAAAAATTTGAGAAATTTGCAAATGAGCTTTTAAAATGGAATAAAACTCATAAACTTACAAATTATAATACAAAAGATGAAATTTATGCCCAAATTGAAGATAGTCTGTATCCGGTTGATAGAATAAAAGATAAAAAAACAGCAATTGATATAGGAACGGGAGCAGGATTTCCTGGATTGATACTTGCTATTGCTATGCCTGAAACTAAATGGTATCTTGTAGAGCCTCTTAAAAAAAGGTATTCGTTTTTAAATTATATGAAAATACTTCTGAATCTGAAAAATGTAACCGTTGTGCCAAAAAGACTTGAAAATGCAGATATTCATCCGGTAGAACTTATAACAAGTAGAGCCGTAATGCCGACACCTGAAATTATAAAAATAGCAAATCCTTTTTTAAAAAAAAATGGTACAATACTTCTATATAAAGGCTCAAATGCGCTTGATGAGCTAAAAGGGATAAATGCTGATATTTTAAGCAGAGATAAAAGAAATTATATTTTTATACACAAGGAATAAAATGGGAAAACTTATACTTTTTTTAATAATTATAGGTGTTGTTTATTTTTTATTTTTTAAAAAACCAAAAGTTGAAAACAACAATTCTTCAAATGAAGAAAGTGAAGATTTGATAATGTGTGACAAATGTAAAACTTTTACTCCAAAAAACGAAATAAGAAAAATAAACGGGAAAAATATCTGTAAGGAATGTTATGATAATTCTTGAACCTCCGTTTTGTAAAGAAGTGTTTGAAAAGATAAAAACTCTTGA
>JALTBU010000028.1 GCA_027008345.1 Nautiliaceae bacterium
TCAATTCCTGTTAATGCTTATGCAAAAGAAGTTTTTGAAGGAAATAATGATATTGAGATTTACTCAGATGATTATTTAAAATTTTTAAGAAAACTTCCTCACGGAGTGCTTGAATATGACTTTGAATTTAAAATCCCAAGTAAATCAGTAAATTTTGCACTTATTGATGAAGATGAAATTGTTTTAAGTGCAAGGGCAAATACGAATGAAAAACTAAATGAAGTTAAAGAGTATATTTTATCTAAAACATATGGATGTGAAGTTGAATTTGAAGATGAGTATCCTGCATGGGCTCCTGAGAAAAGTAAATTTGCAATTAAACTTCAAGAAATAACAGGTGCAAAATTAAATGTAATTCATGCAGGGCTTGAATGTGCGGTATTAAAAAATAAATTTCCTAAAACTTCAATGGCAAGTTATGGACCGCTTATCGAAAATCCACATTCAATAAGAGAAAGGGTTAAAATAGACTCTATAAAAAGAGTAGTTAATAGTATTGAAGAACTGTTACAAAGAGTTACAAATAATTAATAACCGCTTTTATTAAAATTACTCTTTTTTCTCAGAGTACTATAATTAAAAAAAAGGCTTTTTTATGAATATGAATAAAATTATTTCAGGTTTTTGGTTTATCCTTGCTATGACTCTTAATTTTGGGTTTTTTTACGGAGATCCTACACAAATTGCACAGCACAGCGCGTATGAACTGTTTGCGGCAATTGTCATAAATTTGATAGCCACAACATATAAATTAGGGGATAAAACACAACTTGGAGCAGTGCTTCTTGCAACAAGTCTTGTGGCTGATATACAGTTAATAACGGCTGCAATTGTTTGGGCTGTAAGTTTATATGGATTTCATAATTTTAATATAACCGTAGCTGTTTCAATAGTGTCTCTTTCAGGCGGAGCACTTCTTGCTAATCTTGTATCGGTAATTTTATTTATCGGTGATACATTAAAATCTAAAAGATAACAATGGAAAATAATCAAGTAATCTGGATTATTTTAAAAAAACTTAGAATTCCTTTTTTGGTAATATTAGTTACTTTTTCTATTTCTATTCTTGGAATGATGTTAATTCCGGGAGTTGATGATAAAGGGCACGTATATCATCTTAATTTTTTTGACGCTTTTTATTTTGTTAGTTATATGGCGACAACTATTGGATTTGGCGAATCGCCTTATGCTTTTACATATCCTCAAAAACTATGGGTTACTGTTGCTATTTATTTGACTGTAATAGGCTGGTTTTATGCAATAGGGACAATTGTGGCTTTGATTCAAGATGATGCGCTTAAAAAAGCAATGGCGGTAAATAAATTTAGAAAACAGGTTTTAGGACTTGTAGAGGATTTTTATATTATTTTAGGATATAACAGAATTACAAAAGATATAATAAATTCAGCATCTAAAAATAATGTAAGATTTGTAGTAATCGATAAAGATGAAACAAAAATAGAAGAACTTATTTTAGAAGATTTTTATCCATTTGTTCCGGCTATTGTGGGAGATGCTACAAATCAGTATATATTAAAACTTGCCGGGATTAACCAAAAAAACTGTAAAGGTGTTATATCGTTATTTGAAGATGATGCAAAAAATATGCAAATTGCAACCATATGTAAATTAATAAATCCTAATATTCAGCTGATTGTAAAAGCAACATCAAAAAATCAGATTGATTATTTTAAATCTCTTGGAATTAAATATATCCAAAATCCTTTTGAAATTATTGCCAACAGGATTTATTTAAATTTAACCTCTCCTTATATTTGGCTTTTGGAACTTTGGGCTTATGGGCACAGCTTAAAACTTGATAAAAAAGATTTATTGCCAAAAGGAAAATATATCATTTGCGGGTGTGGGAGAATGGCAGGTGCTTTACAAAAAGGGCTTAGTAAAGCCGGGATTGAATATGAAGTTTTTCCTATTCAGAGTGAAAAATATTTAGAAAAAAAAGGAAGCGTTATTTTTGGAGATGATGAAGACAAAGAGGAATTATTAAAACTTGGAATTAAAGAAGCGGCGGCAATTTTTGCCGCAACAAATAATGATTTATTAAATCTTACCATTTTAAATAAAGCAAAAAAGTTAAATCCTGATATTTATACAATAGCAAGAGAAAATTCACTTGAAGATTTGACTATTTTTCAAGCGGCTAATTTTGAGAGAATTTATGTATTGGAAAAAATATTGGCGGAATATACAAATACAATAATTGCAAGGGAAATGGTTGATGCTTTTATTAAAGAAATCAGGAAAATGGATAATGAATGGGGAGAGGTTATTGTTAATATGCTAATAAACATAGCCGGAATTAATCCTGTTTATTATGAGGTGGAAATAAATGAAAAAAATGCCTATGCTTTGAGCCTTTATCTTAAAAAAATGAAAATTACGCTCGGTGATATAAGAAAATCAAGAGAAAACAGAGATGAACTTTTAAAAATAGTTTATCTTCTTTTAAAAAGAGATGATAAATATACTCTTATGCCTATGCCTGATATGGAAATAAAAATTGGTGATAAACTTTTAATAGCCGGTAATGATGAAGTAATTAATGATTTTGAATATATTATTAACAACATTTATGAGCTTGAATATGTATTAAATCTAAAAAAGGAGTAAAAAATGCCAATTATTGAAGGAATAGTAAAATTTAGAAAAGAAGATTTTGAAAGGGATAAAGATTTTTTTCAAGGGTTAAAAGAAGGTCAAAAACCACATACTTTTTATGTTGGATGTTCTGACAGCAGAGTTGTTCCTAATTTGATAACCAAAACACTTCCAGGAGAGCTTTTTGTTGTAAGAAATATTGCAAATGTAGTTCCGCCTGCTGATAAAAATGAAGGAACACTTAAATGTACAGCTTCTATACTTGAATATGCAGTAAAATATCTTGAAGTTAAAAATATTGTAGTATGCGGTCACAGTAACTGTGGAGGTCTTAAAGCTCTTTTTTATCCAAAAGAAAAACTTGAAAAATTACCAATGGTTAATAAATGGCTTGATTTAATAAAAGATCTAAAAGAAAAAGTTAAAGATATTGAGGACGAAAAACTAAGAGAATGGGAGATAGAGCAGTTAAATGTTGTAAAACAGCTTCAAAATTTACTTACTTATGATTTTGTAAAAGAAAGAGTAGAAGAGGGGAAATTAAATCTTATGGGATGGTATTATATAATTGAAAGCGGAGAAGTTTATAATTACAATTTTGATACACAGGAATTTGAACTTATAAATTAAGTCCTTAATAAAGGACTTTTCTTGCATTTACAGGTTGAGTTGGTCTATTGTTTTTCCCCATTATTTTTTCAAATAATTTTAGTTGTTCTTTTGATATTTCCACAGGTTCTTTGAATACATACCATCTAACTCCTTCACTACATGGAGGTGTTGTTAAAGATCCGTTAAATCTATAATAATCTCTATTTTTAGGGAATAATTCATCTGCTTTTAGAGTTAAATAGATAGGTTTTTTAATATTAATTTGTTTTGTTAAAAGATTTTGAAATTTAGTTATAGCTTTATTTTCTTTTCCTACTTTAAACATAACACCAATTACAGCTATTTCTCCCTTATTATTTAAATGAACAAAATGAGCTTCCATCGGATAGTGTTTAGAGTTAATTTTATTTTCACTTGGAGTGTGGAAGTGAAATTGTTTTAATTCAAATTTTTTCCCATCAATATAAAGATAAGAACCACTCTCTACATTTACTTTTATAGTATGTCCATTATTCAAAACGTTTTTTGCTTTTGAATTATAAGATATTTTAAGAGGTTTAATGCATGCTTTTACTAATACTTCTTTTTTAATATCAATTGGTGATTGATTTTTTCCAATTTTACACATCTTGAATTTTTCATCTAAGTCTCCCCAATACTTTGGACCTGTGTGACCTTGATAAGACCAATGTGAAGAAGCAAAAATAAAACTTGTTGTTATTAAACTTAAAGATATTAATTTTTTCATAATTTTTCCTTTTTTGAAAATATTTTATTAAAAAAAAACTATTTTGTCTAATTTTTATCTTATTTATAAGATATTGTTATGTTTAAATAATTTAATATTTTTATTACTTATTAAAGGTAGATTTTAATATTAAATTAATGATTTTTCCTAAAATAATTTGCAACTCCGTTTGCAATACCTTTTGCCAAATAACTTTGGTAAGCAGGATTAAAGAGTTTTTTTGCTTCAACAGGATTTGTGAGATATCCTGTCTCAATTAAAATTGCAGGCATTTGAGTACCAACCAATACCCAAAAAGGAGCAGGTCTTACTCCTCCATCTTTTACATCTGTAAATCTGCTTCTTAATGATTTTAAAATAGAACTTTGAACATCTATTGCAAATTTATTAGAGGCTATTATTCTGTCTTTATTGAGAAAATTAAGAATTACTCTCTGGTCTAAATAATTTAGCCCTTTTATCTCTTTATTTTCAATTCTTGCAACCCTTATAGCTCTTGAGCTTCTTGTAGGTGAGAGGAAATATGTTTCAATTCCGTGAGGCGAGTATATATGTTTTGGAGCAATATTGCAGTGAATTGAAATAAACAGGTCTGCATGTTTTTGATTTGCAAAATGTGTTCTCCATTTCAGTTTTCTAAAAATATCAGTTGAGCGTGTAAGATATACTACATAACCTTTTTGCTGAAGATATCTTTTTACTTTTTTGGCTATTGCCAAAACTGCAATTTTTTCCATTCTTCCGCCAATACCGATCCCTCCACTGTCTTTACCACCATGTCCAGGGTCAATGACAATTATTTTTTTTCTTTGAAAAAGATTTGGGTAATTTTTTTTATTATTTGAGAGTGTGTTTTTATATTTATGATGTGTTTTAGAAACTGTTTTGAGAGGGTGATTTTTATTTATTTTAGAAAATGGAAATATTTCAATGAAATTTTTATTTTTTTTGATATTTAATTTAACAGGTTTTGGTGAATAATATACAATTCTAACTATATTTTTCCTAAACTGGGCGATTTTTAATTTTAAATTTTTGTTTATAATTTTTCTTATAAAAGGTTTTGGTGTTATTGCATGAAGGTCTATTACTTTTTTATATAATTTATCAGTTTTTATATCAAATATTCTGTAAATATGACCGTTTTTAATTTTTAAGGGGTTATATGATAAAATTGATATATATTCTGTTTTTTTACTTGATTTTTCTTTTAAAGTTTTTTTATAGTGAGAAGTGATTTTAGAATACTTCTTATGTGTGTTTTTTATATGAGGTATAAGTTTATTTAATTTTTGTCTATAATCATTTACATTAAAATGCAGATATTCTCCGCATTGAATTAATTCTTTTAAGGTTTTTATTTCTGTTTTTTTGTCATTGTTTAATATTGCATTTATGTAAAGCTGTTGATTTTTATAATAATCTTGGTACGCCGTATTGAAATTTGTTGTATTACATGAAAATACAAAAACTGAAAAAAAGAGAATTAAAATAAATCTCATTCTCCGATTAATTCTTTCATTAAGTCTTTTACGTGCATAAGTTTATCAGCTTTATATGCATAAGCACCGCTGAAATACAGGCCTAATTCTTCATCTCCCATATATGCATCCGCAAGTCTGTCAGCAATGCAATATCCCACTTTTTTTGCTTCTTCACCTCTGTGACAAGGATATACACAGTTTGAGATACATTTTATTTTAGGGCCTTCTCTTTTTTCTACTTTTTCAATAAGTTTCGTTCTAATTCCGCGGGCAGGGTATCCAACAGGCGATTTCATTAAAACAATATCTTCTTTTTTTGCATTAAGAAGTGTTTGTTTAAAAGTATCACTTGCATCGCATTCATAAGTCAGGGCAAATCTTGTACCCATTTGCACGCCGTTTGCACCAAGTGAGAGGAATTTTAAAATATCTTCATGAGACCATATTCCTCCTGCTGCAATTACAGGAATATTTTTATCCCATTTATCAACTTCTTCTCTTACATCAGGAACTAAATGTTCAAGCTGGTTTTCTTCTTTAAAGCAATCTTCATATTTAAATCCCTGATGTCCTCCGCTAAGAGGACCTTCAACTATTACAGCATCAGGAATCCTTCCATATCTTTTTTCCCATCTTTTAGCGATAAGTCTAAAAGCTCTTCCAGTTGATACTATTGGTACAAGTGCAACATCGGGAAAATCTTTTGCGTATTCAGGCATATCCATTGGAAGACCGGCACCTGTTATTATTATATCTGCCCCGGCTTCACAGGAATCTCTCACTACTCTTCCATAATCATTAATTGCATATAAAACATTTGCTCCAAGTGGTGCATCACCGCAAATTTTTCTTGCATTTTCAAATATTTTATTTAAAGCCTCTTTATTGTAAAAATCTTTTTCACTAAAAGGTCTTCCTTCAATAAGTTCTTTAGCATATTTTTTATTTTCATAATATCCTGTACCTACAGCACTTATAACACCAAGACCGCCTTCTTTACTTACATTTCCTGCAAGTCTGTCCCAGCTTATACCAAGTCCCATTCCACCTTGGATTATAGGATATTTAATAGTATGCTTTCCAATTTTTAATGGTTTTAATTTACTCATCCTAACTCCATTATTTTACTTTTACTTTTGCAAATTTTCTTTTTCCAATTTGTAAAATATATTCTTTTCCACTTTCAAGTTCAATGTCTTGAGAAGATATTTTTTCCTGATTTATTCTTACCGCACCGCCTTTTATATGGCGTCTTGCTTCTGATTTAGACGCAGCAAGTTTAGTTTCAACTAATGCCTCTACTATATTCATCGGTTTTATTTCAAATTCAGGCATTTCATCAGGTAATTTGTTTTGTTTATGTATTTTATCAAAATTTTCTTTGGCTTTACTTCCTGCTCCTTTGCCATGAAATCTATCTACTATTTCAATGGCAAGCATTTCTTTTATTTCTTTTGGATTCCTGCCGTTTTTAACTTCTTCTTTTAATTTCTCTATTTCTTCAATTGATTTATCGCTTAGTAATTCATACCAATCCCACATAAGCTCATCTGAAATTGATAATACTTTTGCAAAAATTGTATCAGGAGATTCTGTAATACCGATATAGTTTCCAAGTGATTTACTCATTTTGTTTATACCGTCAAGTCCTACTAAAAGAGGCATCATAATTACGCTTTGCTCTTTTCCTACATTATATACTTTTTGTAAATGTCTTCCCATAAGAAGATTAAATTTTTGATCAGTACCTCCAATTTCTATATCGCTTTTTAAAGCCACACTGTCATATCCTTGAAGGAGAGGATAAATAAATTCGCTTATTGCAATAGGTGTGTTTGATTTAAATCTTTTTTCAAAATCATCTCTTTCAAGCATTCTTGCAACAGTGTAAGTAGTTGTCAGTTCGACAATTCCGGCAGCGCCGAGTGCATTTAGCCATTTAGAATTAAATACTATGTCTGTAAGTTCAGGGTCTAAAATTTTAAATACTTGCTCTTTATAAGTCTGGGCATTTTGAGCCACTTCTTCTGGTGTAAGCATTTTTCTTGTTTTACTTTTCCCAGTAGGGTCACCTATCTGAGCTGTAAAATCACCTATTAAAAATTGAACTCTTGCTCCATATTTTTGAAAAGTTTTTAGTTTTTGAAGAAGCACGGTGTGCCCTAAATGAAGATCAGGTGCAGTCGGGTCAAATCCCGCTTTAATAGTAAATCTTTCACCTGTTTGAAAAAATTTTTTAACAAGCTCTTCTATTTTTTCAAGACCTATAATTTCAGTTGTTCCTCTTTGGATTTCTTTTATAGCTTCTTTTACTTTATCCATAAATCTCCTTTATATAGTATATGAGTGCAAGAGTAGATTGAAGTATGGGATATAATTAATATATTCATTTCCCATTATTTCTCTTTTACTCATTTATCCGTTATATGCATCTCTTTTTGGTATAAATTCTATTATATTATATTCTTTTTTTATCTGCTGTTTTATAAAATCAAATTTTTTGTTTTCAAATTCAATTTCAAGTTTACAGTTGTTTGAATCTTTTCCAAGTTCTACCGAATGAATAAAAATATCCATTTTTGCCAGGAAATTTACAAATTTTGCGAGTTCCCCTTTTTTGTTTGGGAGAGAAACTACTAAAAAATATCTGTTTTGTTCATTTGTTATCCATTTGACAAAAACGGCTTTTTTCATAATTTTTTCCGCATTATTACAAAATCTATGATGAATTTCAACTTCTCTTTTATCAAGAAGTCCTAATATTTTGTCTCCGACTTTCGGGTGACAGCAGTAATTAAACCTGATATCGTTTACAGGTTTATTGCTTAAAATAAGCAGATTTCCAAATTTATATTCTTTAAGGGTAGTGTTTTTAAAATAGATTATTTTTCTTTTTTTAATAGTTTTGGTAATAGTTTTGACAACATCTTTTAAAAATTTTTCATCATCAACTATATTTGGTATTTTTTCACAAAGTTTGTTTGCTTTTATCAGAGCTTTTATTTTAAGTTCATCCAAATCAAATATTGTTGAGAGGATTGCTATTGCTAGTTTTCTATTTATCTCTTTTTCTTTTTGACGGCATAATTTTCTCTGTTCATATTTTGCTTTGCTGGTTTTTAAAGCGTTAATCCATGTACATCTTGGAATAATTTCATTTCCGGTTATTATTTTTACCATATCTCCTGTTTTTAAGTGATGAAGAAGTGATACTTTTTCTTTATTAACCAATGCACCAACAGCCTTATTTCCTATATCAGAATGTATTGTGTATGCAAAATCAAGGGCCGTTGCACCGCGTGGGAGGGTTATAGTGTCAAATGAAGGGGTATAAACTACTATATCTTCGCTAAAAAGGTCATTTTTGGCAAGTTCATAAAAATCATTTACATTTTTTTCTTCAAAATTCAAATTTTCAAGCCATTTAACATCTGGAATAGCTGTATTAAGTTTGTATTTCCAATGTGCTGCAATACCGAATTCAGCGTTTTTATCCATATCAAATGTTCTTATTTGTGCTTCAATTATGGAATTTTTATCATATACAGTTGTATGAATCGTTTGATAACCGTTTTCTTTTGGTATTGCTATATAATCTTTAAATCTTGAAATAAGAGGTCTGAAATTTAAATGAATAAGCCCTAAAACTTCATAACATTGAATAGGTTCTTTTACTATAATTCTTATAGCAAGTAAATCTAAAACTTCCTGTATTGAAATACCTTTTCTTTGCATTTTAAGATAAATAGAATAATAGTGTTTAATTCTTGATTTAATTTCAAATTCGTCTTTTAAAAATCCGTTTTCAAGCATTAATTTTTCAACTTTTTGAATCATTGAATTTAATTTTAATTGAAAATCTTTTTTATTTTCTTTTATATATTTATCAATTTTTTCATATTCAGTTGGCATAAGATATTTAAAAGATAAATCTTCTAATATATTTTTTATTTTTGATATTCCAAGCCTATGGGCTATAGGTGCATACACAACAAGTGTTTCTTCGGCTATTCTTTTTTGTTTGTGTGGAGGTAAGGCATCAAGGGTGAGCATATTATGCACTCTGTCACAAAGTTTAATTACAAGAATTCTTATATCTTTTATTGAAGATGTAAGAATTTTTCTGAATGTAAGGGCTGATTTGGTTAGTTTTTCGTCTGAATTGCTTGGAATTAAGGAATTGTCTCTTATTTCAACAATTTTTGTAAGACCTTCTACAATCCGGGAAACTTCACTGCCAAATTCATCTTTTATATAATAAATAGTGTAATCAGTGTCTTCTACAACATCATGTAAAAGAGCTGAGGTTATAACATCTTCATCATCATTAAAATAACTTGTAATTGCAGCTACAAGAATAGGGTGTATTACATAATCTTCTCCGCTTTTTCTTTTTTGTCCTTTATGTGCTTTTATGGCAAAATCAAGAGCTTTTTGAATTTTTGGTGTGGATATGCGCGAGAGAAGAAGCGAAGAAGCTTCTTTTACATCTTTTATATTTTTAATTTTTTCTAAAAATTCATTAAAGTCGATCAAATTTCCTGAACCTTAATAAGACCTTCTGCAATTTCTATAATTGCAATTTCAGTTAACTGCATATTTTTTTTAGGAAGTTCAATTAATGGTTTTGCACCGTTTAATAGTTCATTTACTCTTTTTGCTACAGCTTGTGATAGTAAAAATCTGTCATAATTAACTCTTTCAAGTGCTTTTGCATTTACTTGTTCTATTCTCATATTACTCCTTTACTATTGAATATTTTGCATCAGGATTATTTTGTAAAATTTTTAATAAATTACCTTTTTTAAACATATTGCAAACTATTATTGGAAGTTTGTTTTCTCTGGCAAGTGCAATTGCCGTATCATCCATAACTTTAATATTTTCTTTAAGAGCATCCTCGTAAGATATTTCTTTTAAAAGTTTTGCATCAGGATATTTATTTGGGTCTTTATCATAAATGCCGTCAACTTTTGTTGCTTTAATAATAGCACTTGCTCCTATTTCACTGGCTCTTAGCACTCCTGCCGTATCAGTTGTAAAAAATGGATTTCCAGTACCTGCGGCAAATATAACAACTCTACCTTTTTCAAGATGCCTTATAGCACGTCTTACTATGAAATTTTCAGCAATTTCTTCCATTTTTATAGCACTTTGAACCCTAACAGGTACATTGTCACTCTCAAGTGCTTCTTGCATTGCTACGGCATTTATAACAGTAGCTAGCATTCCCATATAATCACCTGATGTTCTTTTAATAATACCGTCTTTTGCCGCACTTACTCCTCTTATGAAGTTTCCTCCGCCTATTACTATTGCTATTTCAAAACCGGCGTTTTTTACTTCTTTTATTTCATCAGCAAGATATTTTAATACTTTTGTATCGATTCCAAAACCGTTGTCAGCTGATAGTGCTTCACCTGAAAATTTGATTAAAATTCTGTTGTCTTTTCTTTTCATAAGCGTGCCTTTTTAAAATGTAATTTTACCATAAATTATTTTAATAAAATTATCTTTATAGGATTGATAGGCTTTTCTTTGTATGTTACTTCAAATTCCAAAGCATCTTTAACCCTTGCAATAATCTGACCTCTTTTGACATAAGAGCCTTTTTTTAAAAGAGGTGAAACTTTATCGAGATTTGCATAAATACTGAAAAGATTGTTTTTATGTTTTATAACAATGATTTTTTTATCGTTGTTTTCACCTATATAAACAACTCTTCCACTTAAAATGCTCCTTACTACGCTGTTTGGTCTATAAGGTTTTATGGTTATTGAATCATTATAAACTTTTATTTTATAAATCGGGTCAATATATGAGCCGAATTTTTTTATTATTTTACCTTGAATAGGTGCAATGGTTTTAGGTCCTTTATAATTAGCGATTTGAGGTTTAAAATAAGAATTTCCAATTCGTTTTACATTTATTTTTCTTTGTTTGATAATTTTAAGTTTTATGAGCCTATTTTGGAGT
>JALTBU010000029.1:0-1771 GCA_027008345.1 Nautiliaceae bacterium
TATCTGCTTGAGAAAAATATGGAAAATACAAAGGCTGTTGAGGAGGCTGCAAAATTTACAGGTACCGGAAATAATCTGAATATAAAAGCATGAATTGGAAACAGCAGTTAAAGGAATTTTATAAAAAAAGAAAAGAATTTATACAAAAAAATTTAAGTGAGAATATTGATTTTACAGAAGTTTTTGATAAATATATTGATGAAAAAAAAGATAATCCCATAATGATAATAGGCGAAGCACCAGGGCTTAATGAAGTAAAACTTGGTGAGCCTTTTGTAGGCAAAGCTGGAGAAAACCTTAATTATCTTATAAAACTAAGCGGGCTTGATAGAAAAAAAGATATTTTAATAACTAATGCTTTTCCTTTTAGAACATATGAAAACAATAAAAACAGAACTCCAAAAGCAAAAGAGCTAAGAAAAGGAGCGGAGCTTTTAAAAAAAGAGATTAATATTGTTAAACCTTCTTTAATACTTCTTCTTGGTAATTCTGCTATAAAAGCATTTTCTTATGTATGTCCTGAGGTTAAGAATTTTAAAAAATGCGGATTTTATAAAGTTTGCGGATTAAATGTAGGAATTTGTTTCCATCCTTCACCACTTGCATTTAACAGAAAAGATATAAGATGTGCTCTTGAAGAGTTTTTTAAAGAACTTGGAGCGAAAAAATGAGCAGATATGTGAATAGATGTATGGGATAATTTGTGAATGAGTAAGAAGTTTTGATTGGGTGTTAAATTTTAATTATAAATAAGGAATATAATAATGGCTGACGATTTGGAAAAAACGGAAGAGCCCACCCCCAAAAAGATTGAAGAAGCACGAAAAGAGGGAAATGTTCCAAAATCAATGGAGCTAACCGGATTTATTATTCTTTTTCTTGCAAGTTTAATTATTATTTTTTATATGAAATTTGTAACTGGCAGAGTGGAAGAATATTTTAAATATATTTATATGTTTATAGGTTCAGAAATTACTAATGAGAAATTTTATCAGATAGTAATTAAAAGTTTAGAATTTTTCTTTGTAATACTTCTTCCGGTAATGTTTGTTATTGTAATTGCAGCTATAATAGGAAATGTTTCACAGTTTGGATTTTTATTTACAGTTAAGCCTATAATTCCGAAATTTGATAAGATAAATCCGGTTAAAGGATTTAAAAGGCTTTTTTCGGTAAAAACTTTCGTAGAAGGATTAAAAACCACACTCAAAGTGTTTATTGCTTTTTTAGTCGGATTTTGGCTTTTTTGGACTTTTTTATCTGAAATACCAAAACTTGAGCTTATGCAGATTTTTGAACAGCTGAAATGGTTTGAAAATAAAGCTGCAATTATTATTTTTTCAATGCTTGGAGTCTTTTTTACTTTTGCAGTTATTGATTTTATTTATCAAAGATATACATATAAAAAATCACTTAGAATGAGCAAGCAGGAGATTAAAGATGAATTTAAACAAACAGAAGGAAATCCTGAGGTTAAAGCTAAAATAAGACAAATCCAAAGAGAAATGGCAAAAAAAAGAATGATGGCGGAAGTTCCAAAAGCCGATGTGGTTATTACTAATCCTACTCATTATGCAGTTGCCATAAGATACGACAAGGAAAAAGAGGATGCTCCAAGAGTAGTGGCAAAAGGTACTGACCACCTTGCTTTAAAAATTAAAGAAATTGCGAGGGAAGCCGGGGTTATGATAGTTGAAAATCCTCCGCTTGCAAGAGAACTTTATAAAAGTGTCGAAATAGGGGAAATTATACCTGCTAAACTTTATAAAGC
>JALTBU010000029.1:1871-11436 GCA_027008345.1 Nautiliaceae bacterium
GATGGGTGAAGAAGGATACGGATATGGGTTTGTAGTTATTGAGATATTTCACGATGAATTAATTTTAAATATGTTAAAATTCTGCAAAAAGGCATGAAATGCAAGAACTTTTTAAAAAAGCCTGGAAAAAAATAGAAGAATCAAACAGTATAGTTTTAGCGGCGCATATAAATCCTGACGGTGATGCTCTTGGAAGTTCTCTGAGTCTTTATCCGATTTTAAAAAAAATGGGAAAAAATGTTAAAGTTTTCAATGTTACAAAACCTCTTCCTATGTATCTTGATTTTTTACCTAATTTTGAAAAAGTTACAGATAAACTACCAAAAAATTATGATTTATTAATAAGTTTTGACTGTGGAAGTTTTGACAGACTCGGTATTGAAGAGAGACCTCCGTTTTTAATAAACATAGACCATCATATTTCAAATACAAAATACGGGGATATTAATATCATCGATCCAAAAGCTGCTTCAAGTTCGCAAGTTGTTTATAATATGTTAAAAACAAATAATATTGAAATACCACAAGAGAGTGCAATTTGTATTTATACCGCACTTGTGACAGATACAGGAAGTTTTCAGTATGAAAGCGTTAATGAAAAAGTCTTTGAAATGGCAGCTGATCTTGTAAAATGCGGTGTTAAGCCTGATTTTGTTGCTAAAATGCTTTTTCAAAGAGATAGACTCTCTCGTCTTAGACTTCTTGCAAAGGCGTATGATACTATTGAGCTTTGCTGTGAGGGAAAAGTTGCTTTTGTGGAAGTTACAAAAGAGATGATGGAAATTACCGGTGCTATAAAAGATGATACAGATACGATAGTGAATTCAGTAAGGGCAATAGCGACTGTTGAGGTTGCATGTATGTTAAGGGAAGATGATGACGGAATTAAAATATCCCTTAGAAGTAAAAATTTTGCCGATGTCAGCAAAATAGCCGTTAAATACGGAGGAGGCGGACATATTAGAGCAGCAGGTGCGACTATAAAAGATGAATTTGATTTTGAAAAAGTAAAAGAGATGTTAAAACAAGATTTAAAAGAAATTATAAAAGGTGAAGAATGAAAAAACTTTGGATAATAATTTTAATTCTGATAGCGGGTATTATTGGCTTTGTATATTTTTCACCAATGTTTGAAAAAGAACCTCCTAAAATTGAGGTCTTGACAAATGGTTATACCAATTTACAAAAACCAATAAAAATTATAATCAGCGATAACAGAGGTATCAAATCATATGAAGTGGAATTAAAAGCTGGAACTTTTGAAGAGGTGATTGCAAAATCAGCTGAGCCTAATATGGGCAAAAAAGTAATTCTTAATTTAAAACTTCCAAATATAAATGCTAATCAAATTCAACTTAATATTACTGCCACTGATACTTCAAAATGGCATTTTTTTAGAGGTAATACTGCAAGAAAAAGTGTAATATTAATTGTAGATAAAAATGCTCCGAATGCAGAAATTATAAATAATTCTTATGCGATAGGAAGAGGGGGAAGTGCTGTTGCGGTTGTAAAAGTTAATGATGAAAATCTAAAAGACAAATATATTTTAATTAATAACAAATATAGATTTAATTTAACACCTTTTGTAAAAAAAGGATATTATGCGTCATTAATTGCCTGGCCTTATAATGAAAATAATTTCGATGCTGAGCTTATAGCAATTGATAAAGCTGGAAATATTACTCAAACACATATTCCTTTTTATTGGAAAACAAAAGGGATTTACAGATTAAAAAATAAGAAACTGACTATTACAGATTCATTTATTGAAAATGTAGCAAAAAGAGTATTGATAAAAAGCGGACTCCAAGTTCCAAATGACCCTGTACAGATTTTTAAACTTGAAAATGAAACTTTGAGAAAAATGAATGAAAAAGAACTTTTTAATTTAACAAGAAACATTTATGATGATAAAATCGATTCTTTTTATATAAATAGATTTAATCCTCTGCCAGGAAGTGCTCAGGAAGCTGGATTTATGGAACTTCGACATTATTATTACAAAGGCAGAGAAATTTCAAAAGCTGTGCATAAAGGAGTTGATTTAGCAAAAATAAAACACGCAAAAGTTTATGCTAATAATACCGGAACGGTTATTGCTACCAAATATATAGGAATTTATGGAAATACAATGGTTGTTTACCATAAATTAGGTTTATATACAACATATTCGCATCTTAGCCAATTTATTGCAAAAAAAGGTGATAAAGTAAGAAAAAGAGAAGTTATAGCAAGGACTGGTGCAACTGGTGGAGTGTTTGGAGACCATCTTCATTTTGGGGTTTATATTCAAGGTTTTCCGGTGCAACCAAGAGAATGGATGGATTCAAGATGGATAAGACTTAATATTATAAAAATCATTAAAGATGCAAAAAGGACAATTTTGCAATGAAACAAAAAACAATAAGAGTTTTTGAAGTTGACGATTTTGAAAAGCTTAAAAATGTTGTTGAAAGTAAATATGAACTTATTAAAAATCATTATTTTATGTTAAAAGAGTCAAATGAAAAAATACAAAATTATTTAAAAGAAAAAAATTTAAATTTTTTTGTAATTAATTCTGATGAAAGTTTTACTTTTAAAAAGGAAAAAAAAGAACCAAATATCAAAATTATAGAAAAAGAAGTGATAAAAAAAAGGGATTTAGAAATATTTGAAAAAATTATAAGAAGTGGTGAAGAAATTGAAACAAATGCAAATGCGGTGTTTTTAAACAAAATTAATCCCGGGGCGAAAGTAAAAATCAAAGGAGATGCTATTCTTTTTGATGAAAACAGGGGAAGTGTATTTGTAGAAGGGAATTTTCTTTTTGTTAAAAAAAATAGTGGAAATATAGTGTATAATTCCGAAGAAATAGGGGAGATTAAAAAAGATACGGTTTTTTATGGAAATAAAAGGTTAGAGCTATGAAACAAAGAACAATTCAAAAACCAGTGGAAGTAGTGGGAATAGGACTGCATAAAGGTGTACCTGTTAAATTAAGACTTGAACCGTTGGCAGAAGATAGCGGTATTGTTTTTTATAGAAATGATAAAGGAATAAGTATACCTTTAAAACCGGAAAATGTAGTTGATACTAAAATGGCGACAGTTATAGGCAAAGAAAATGCAGTTGTTTCAACAATTGAACATCTAATGAGTGCCATTTATTCTTTTGGGATTGATAATCTAAGAATTATTGTCGATAATGATGAAATTCCAATACTTGATGGAAGCGCCATAAGTTTTGTAATGATGATAAAAGAAGCTGGGATAAAAGAACTTGATGCCCCTAAAAAATTTTTAAGAATTACAAAAGAAGTTGAAATAAGAGACGGGGAAAAATATGCAAAAATCACTCCGTCTAAAAGTATAAATTTTGATTTTGAAATATTTTTTAATCATCCTATGATAGGAAGACAAAATTATCATTTTGAATTTTCAACTGCAAATTATATTGAAGAGATTGCAAGAGCAAGAACATTTGGATTTTTAAAAGAAGTTCAATATTTAAGAAGTATAGGTCTTGCACTTGGAGGAAGTTTGGAAAATGCGATAGTTTTGGATGATAAAGGAATACTTAATGAAAATTTAAGATTTCCTAATGAGTTTGTAAGACATAAAATTCTTGATGCAATAGGCGATATGAGTCTTTTAGGATATAATTTTATAGGTAATTACGAAGCATTTGCAAGTGGACATCATTTGAATCATTTACTTACTCTTAAAATTTTTGAAGAAAATGCTTATGAAATAGTTACAGCTAATACAAAAGAGGAGCTTTCAGTTGCAAAAGCCTTCGGTTGATTTAGTAGCCGTAACAATCTCTTCTCCTTCTCTTTTTGGTATTTATCAAAATGGTAAACTTATAAAGTCAATTATAAAAGAGGGTAAAACCAGTGATATTTTGCCTGAAATTTTTGATGAAATTTCAAAAGAATATGATATTAAAAAAATAATTTATTCAAAAGGTCCAGGAAGCTATATGGCAATTAAATTGAGTTTTGTTTTTTTTAAGACTATTGAAATAGCAAAAGGGATTAAACTTTATGGCGCAGAAGGTTTTGAATTTAATAAAAACAGGCCTATAAAAGCAGTCGGGAAAAGTTTTTTTGTAAAAGAAAATGGTATAATTTCAATCAAAAACGGTTTGGAAGCCGGGGAGTTTTTATTACCTGAAAATTTAGATGAAATAAATTTCAGTGAAGATACTACTCCTTTATATATTCTTAATCCAGTGTGAAGGAAATAGATGGTTATAACTGTACCTGCTACAAGTGCTAATTTAGGCCCAGGATTTGATACCTTAGGACTTGCATTAAACCTAAGAAATGAAATAGAAATAAAACCGGCCGAATATACTTCTATTGAAATTTATGGAGAAAATGCCGAATATTTAAAAACATTAAAAAGAAATTATTTTGTCGAAATCTTTAATGACATTTATAAAAATCTTACAGGAAAAGAAGAAAATTTTTCTTTTAAATTCAATAATAAAATCCCTTTAAGTAGAGGACTTGGGAGCTCTTCTGCTGTAATTGTAGCGGCAATAACCGCGGCATATGAAATGGCACAGGTACCGTATAAAAAAGATAAAATTATAAATACGGCACTTCAATATGAGCCTCATCCAGACAATATAACACCTGCAACGCTTGGCGGATTTTGTGTTGCAAAACTTAGGAAAAATAAGGTGTATTTCCTTAAAAAATTTATTCCAACAACTCTTAGGGCGGTAATAGTTATTCCAAATAAACCTGTTTCAACGGCAAAAAGCAGGAATACTTTAAAATCACATTATGCTTTAAAAGATGTTGTTACAAATATTTCTTCTACTGCAATGATAACGGCAGCTTTTTTCAGTGAAAAATTTGATATTTTAAAATATGTGGTGGAAGATAAAATTCATCAGGAAAATAGAATGAAAATTGTCCCAGAACTTTTTAAAATAAGAGAAATTGCCCTTAGGGAAGGTGCACTTATGTCTACACTCAGCGGAAGCGGGTCGACATTTTTTAATCTTGCATATAAAGATGATGCTTATAATATATACTCGGCTCTTAAAGATAATTTCAAAGATTTTAATGTTAAAATATTATATTTTGACAATATTGGAGTAAAAGTATATAATTAAATGGAAAATTGAAAATGGATAATGAAAAATTAATTCGCATGTGTGTAGTTTGTAAAAAAAGAGCAAAACAGTTTTCTTTGAACAGACTTCAATGTATTGATAATCAATTAAAAGCTTTTAGTGGTAGAGGTAGGAGTTTTTATGTATGTAACGAATGTATTAATAGTAAAAAATTTATAAATTTTTTATCAAAAAAATGTAATAAATCAAAAGAAGAAGTTAAAAATTTGATTATCCATTTTCCATTTTCCATTTCACATTAAAATAAGGAGTATGCTTGAAGTTAAAAATTTCAGAAGTAGCAAAAGAATTAGGATTAAAATCAAAAGAGGTTGTCGATATTGCAAAAGAACTCGGTATAAAAGCGAGTATAAGAAGCGGTATTGATCCGATGGATGCGGCAAAAATTGATGAATATTTAAAAAAAGGCCCTCAAAAAGAAAATAAAGAGATAAAAGAGCCTAAAAAAGAGGTTAAAGAAGTTCAGGAAACAAAAGAGATTAAACAAGAGGTTAAAGAAAAGCCAAAAAGAAAAAGACGCTCATCTTTTAATGACCTTGTTAAAAAAACACAAAAAGGCATTACTATTGTTCAAAAAGCAAGAAAAGAAGAAAAAGAGCCTGTAAAAGAAGTAAATGAACAAAGAAAACCTGAAAAAAATGAAGTAAAAGAAATTAAAGAAGAGGTTAAAGAAGTTAAGACAAAAAAAAGAGCTAAAAAAGCACCTGCAAAACCTAAAAAAATTCAGGAAAAAGAGCTTAATATTAATGTAGATTTAGCAGATATGGATGTTATAGAAGAAAATCAGGTAGAGCTTCTTGATTTATATTTTAATGATATTTCATTAAAAGAGGAAGAAGAAGAAAAAGTCCAAACTAAAACGCAAATTGAAAATAAAAAAGAAGCAAAAAAACAACAACAGCAAAAGAGAAAAAAAGCTATTAAAACTGAAAGTGGAATTAATAAAACAGCCGCTAAAAAAAGGAAAAAGAAAAAAAATAAAACAGATGAAATTAAAATAGTAAAAATACCAAAAGAAGTAAGGGTTTATGAATTTGCAGAAGCCATAAACAAACCTCTTGAAGAAGTAATAGAAGCATTAAGAGAACTTGGTGAAGAGAGAGATAAAAATGACTTTTTAGGAGAAGAATATATTGAAACCCTTGCAGAAGAATTTGAAGTACCTGTTGAAATATATGATCCTTTGGCTGAATTTGATTATGTTAAAAAATATGATGAAAAATGTCCTAAGGAAGAATTTACAACACCAAGACCTCCAATTGTTACAATAATGGGTCATGTTGACCACGGTAAAACTTCATTGCTTGATAAAATAAGAAATAGCAGAATTACAGCAAAAGAAGCTGGCGGGATTACTCAGCATATTGGTGCATATATGGTCGAAAAAGACGGTAAAAAAATAACATTTATAGATACTCCGGGACATGAAGCATTTACTGAAATGAGGGCAAGAGGTGCTCAGGTTACTGATATTGCCATTATAGTAGTTGCAGCTGATGATGGTGTTATGCCTCAAACACGTGAAGCAATAGCACATGCTCAGGCTGCCGGTGTTCCTTTTATTGTAGCTGTTAATAAAATAGATAAGCCTCAGGCAAATCCTGATTTAGTCAAATCACAGCTTGCAGAAATGGGAATAACTCCTGTTGAGTGGGGCGGTGAATATGAATTTGTTCATGTTTCAGCCCTTACAGGTCAGGGGATAGATGATTTACTTGAAACAATTTTACTTCAAGCAGAAATGATGGAACTTAAAGCAAATCCTAAATGTCCTGCAAAAGCAATTGTAATTGAAAGTAGAATTGAAAAAGGAAAAGGACCTGTTGCAACTGTAATTGTTAAAAACGGAACTCTTAAAAAACAAGACAGTTTTGTATGTGGTAAAACATATGGTAGGGTAAGACTTATTATTGATGATCTTGGAAAACAGAAAAAAGAAGTTCTTCCAGGAGAGCCTGCTGAAATAACAGGATTTGATGAAGCTCCAAATGCAGGTGATGCGCTTGTAGCAGTAGAAAGTGATAAAGTAGCAAAAGAGACAGCTGAGAAATGGAAAGAATATTTAGAACAAAAAGAAAAATCTAAAACGACAAAAGCAACACTTGAAGATTTGCAAAAAATGATTCTTGAAGGTGAGCTTAAAAAACTTCCTGTAATTGTAAAAGCGGATACCCAGGGAAGTGTAGAAGCTATTAAAGGTAGCCTTGCAAAACTTAAAAATGAAGAAGTAAAGGTAAATGTAATACACTCTGATGTAGGTGCAATTACTGAAAATGATGTGATTTTAGCAAAAGCATCTGAGCCGCATGCCATTATTTTAGGATTTAATGTAAGACCGACAAGCGGAGCAAAAAATAAAGCAAAACAAGAAGGTATTGAAATTAGGACATACTCAATTATTTATGACCTTCTTGATGATGTAAAAGAATTATTAAGCGGTCTTATGACTCCAAAAATCAAAGAAGAAGTTACTGCAACTATTGAAGTTAGAGACGTATTTAATGTGCCAAAAGTCGGAACTGTTGCCGGATGTTATGTTCAAGACGGTGTGGTTCACAGAGGTGATTATGTAAGGGTTATAAGAGACGGCGTTGTAATTTATGATTCAAAACTTGCATCCCTTAAAAGATTTAAAGATGATGTTAAAGAAGTCGGTAAAGGTTTTGAGTGTGGTATAATGGTAGAAGGCTATAATGATGTAAAAGTCGGGGATATCTTAGAAACTTATCAAAAAATAGAAGAAAAAGCTACTTTCTGATTTTCTTCTTTCTTAAACTTTCCTTAAAAATTTGATATAATAAATAAAAAAAGGATATTAATGGGCAAAAGTATTAAAGTCCAAAGAAAAGAATCTGTTTTAAAAGAAGTGATTCCAGAAGCTCTTGCTCAAATGAATGATAACAGAATAAATTCATTAAGCGTCGTTGATGTTGTTTGCAGCAGAGACGGAAGCGATGCTAAGGTTTATCTTGAAAAAAGTTATTTAAACAAACAGGAACAACGCCAGGCTTTAAAACAGCTTAAACAGGCAAGAGGTTTCATACAAAACCAGACTCTTAAAGCGACGGGATGGTACAGGGTTCCGAATCTCAGTTTTACATTCGATGATTTGTTAGAGCATGAAAATAAAATGGAAGATTTATTTGAAAAAATAAAAAAGGACAGTAATGAAACTTGAAGAAGTTATTAAAAATATCGTTGAAGACAACGGATGTGAGCTTTATGATATAGAACAAACCACAGAAGGAGATAATAAATTTTACAGGGTTTATATAACAAAACCAGGAGGAGTTACTCTTAATGACTGTGCGGCTATAAATAACCTTTTATCACCTATTTTTGATATAGAAGACCCGGTGGAAGGAAAATATTTCTTAGAGGTAAGTTCTCCCGGGATTGAAAGAAAGCTTACTAAAAAAGAACATTTTGAAAAAAGCATTGGAGAAAATGTAAAAGTCACCACAAGTGAGGGTAAAAAGATAAAAGGAATGCTTAAAAATTTTGACGGAGAAATTGCAGAAATCGGAAAAGAAAAAATAAATTTCAACGATATTAAAAAAGCCAAAACATATGTTGATTGGAATACTTATAGTTTTAAAGAAGATTAATGCTTTTAAAATTAGCCCTCAATGAAGCTTGGAAATACCAGTTTTTAACATATCCAAATCCAGCTGTGGGGGCATCGCTTATTGTAAAAAATAAACTTTTTGTATCAGCTCATAAAAAAGCGGGAGAGCCTCACGCAGAGGTTAATGTTTTGTGGGATGCATTTAAATATTTTCATAAAACTCCTGATCTTAAAACTTCACAAGAAATACACGAATATTTAATCAAAAATCATAACAGTTTTTTTAATGATGCTGTCTTAGCTGTAACTCTTGAACCCTGCTCTCATATAGGTAAAACTCCATCTTGCGCTAATTTATTAAGTATTTTAAAACCAAAAAAAGTTACAATTGGTTATAAAGATCCCATAAAAGAACATAGCGGAGGAGTGGAAATTCTTAAAAATGCTGAAATTGAAGTTGAAGTTTTGAATGATAAAGAGTGTTATAATCTGATAGAACCTTTTATAAAATGGAGTAATGATAGATTTATTTTTTTTAAACTCGCCCAGACTCTAAACGGGGTAATAAAAGGTGGATATATAAGCAGCGAAAATTCACTGAACTGGGTTCATAAAATAAGGGATAAAATAGATTTACTGGTAATCGGCGGAAATACAGTCAGGATTGACAGACCAACACTTGATAGCAGAAGAATTAAAGGTAAAAATCCAGATGTTTTAATATACTCTAAAAATAAAAATTTTGATAGGAGTATTCCTCTTTTTAATGTAAAAAATAGAAAATTTTTTATTGAAGATAATTTAGAAAAACTTAAAGATTATAAATTTATTATGGTTGAAGGAGGGGAAAAGCTTTATAAT